>NZ_RSCK01000103.1:0-20100 GCF_003991895.1 Chroococcidiopsis cubana SAG 39.79 | reverse complement strand
GCCGTCTTTAGATATCCATCCTCATGGCTTGCCAGCTCTACCTCCTACTATTTTTTGAGCCGTCGAACTCACGTAGCTCAGCCTGAAAAAAGAAATGACTTGCAATGCAGGTAATTTGCAATCTCAGATCGTCAGAAAATGACTTTAACTAAAAATGTCTAGAATTTTGTTCGCAGTTGCCGAGCCAGCAACATCTAAATTCTCATATCGTTTGGTTATCGGCACTATTTGCTGTCATTTTAGCTCTAGTGCATCTATTTTCCGGTAAACTCCGCTTTCTCGAAAAAACTCCTCGCACTGAAGGGGTGACAAGGAGGTTGGAAGGACTGGTGTGTGGGAGCGTTACGGTTTTGCGGTAGAAAAAGATAGGTCGAAAAATTGTCAAGCCGACCTATCAGACAAATGTTGCCTCAATTCTACCAGACCTGTTTCCAAAAACTGCTAACTCCCACGCAGTACAAAATGTTACAAATTTTGGTAATGCTATTACAATTTCATAAATCTGTGACAATAGAAAAGCTTGCGACTATCTTTCCACAGCCGATACTATTTGAAAGCCGTCGTCGCAGTATCCAACGATTCTTATGCGTACCACAATTGAGTATTAAAGCCCTTTGGTTTCCATTACTGAAGCGATGGGTAAAAGACCGGAAACTCAAACAGGGGAAACGACTAACATTAGCGATTGACCGTACCCAGTGGCGTGACCAAAACGTTTTTGTTATCAGTCTCATAGAAGACCGACGAGCAATTCCGATTTATTGGCAATTGTTATCGAAAAGAGGATGTAGCAATCTGGGTGAGCAAAAAGCCTTAATCCGTCCAGTCTTACAGTTGTTTAAAGGATACAAAGTCTTGTTGTTAGGTGACAGAGAGTTTCATAGTGTAAGATTGGCGAACTGGCTACAGTCCAAGCAAATTGGGTTTGTCCTACGTCAAAAGAAAGGGACATATATTCGCCTCTGAAAATCAATCTTACCAACGCGCTCGTAATGCTAGGGATAGTTCCAGGAGTCTCGTTCTTTTTAGAAGATATTCAAGTGACTAAACAACAGGGATTTAGTCGGTTTAATTTAGCTGGATATTATCCCCGTAAATATCGAGGAAAAGTCGAGCCATCCGGTTGGTATCTACTCACCAACCTTTCCAGTTTGAAAGCAGCACTTCAAGCATTTAAACAACGTAGCGGTATAGAAGCAATGTTTAAAGACTGCAAAACTGGTGGCTACAATCTAGAAGCTTCTCATACTACCAATGAACGCTTAATTGCCCTAATTTTATGAATCGCCATTGCCTATAGTTGTGCTGTTTTATCTGGTCGTCGTAGCAGACACATGGGAGTACAAAAATATGTGGGACGGTTAAATGAGTTACGGCGAACGTGCCGCCGACATAGTGCCTTTTGGGTTGGTTTATATGGTCAGCTATGGGTAGGTGCAATGGAGTCATGGACAGATTTAGCATCTGCATTAATGCAAACTAAGCCCAATAAACTGCTCTATTTCCAGAAAGGTCTACGGGCTATGGTACTGATTCAGTCTGCTTTGTAGCCTCGTTGTCACCCCTTCAGCAGCAGCAGGTAAAGGTAGCGACGACTTGCCCTTACCCGCGATCGCGATTAGATCGATGGGAAAACCATCCCCCTGCCTGTGGTAGAGGTTGCCCCAGATCGAAAAGTGATGGATGACATTGTACTCCTGGTACAAGGTAAAGTAAAAAGCCCGACTCGATCGCAAATTGTAGCGGTTGGAACGCTCCGCCTCTGCCCCTAACTTTCCCCTCAAAATCAGAACTGCCCTCCCCTCTAGTTTCATCGCCTTGAGCGCGTTGAGGGCGATCGCGTGGTCGATTTGCGTCGTGCTGTAGCGCCCTAAGTTAAATAACTTGACTCGTCCGCGCTCGTCCATCACCGAGTTAAAAGGAGGATTGGCAATGACGATATCGTGCTGTTGGGCGGGAAGGTAAGTCACGGCATCTTCTTGAGTCACCGTATATCCCTGTTGCCGCAGGTCAGCCGCTCGTTCGCGGTTGAGTTCGTTGACCGAAGCAAGAGTCGGAATGGCTGCGAGCAAAAGCGCGCCGTTGCCAGCTGTCGGTTCGTAGACAGTCTTTTCTGGCGTAATTTGGGCTAGCATTGCCGCCAAATACGCGATCGGAACGGGAGTGCTGTATGCTTGTTGAGCGATACTGGTACTAGAGCGCGTACCGAGCGTTGGCTGACGTTGGTATAAGTCTACCAGTCGAGCGTATGCTTGACGAGGATCTAGCTGGGCAGTAGCAATAATTTTGGCAGCTCGGACTAACCCTCTCTCTACCGACTCATCGACTAACTTGGCGAGCGCGGTTCCAGGTAAAACTGGAGTATCTAATATCTTTGACGCTTGCTCGCGGGCTGAGACAATTGTGGCAAAACTTCCGCCTTGGATGAAGCGATCGGCGAAAGCCGAAACTAGTTCGTATTCTCGATCCATGTGGTTAACAAATTTGGCTGATACTTGAGCGGAGTCTGAAGTTGGGTATTTGTCTTTCAATCGACGGACAAATTTCTCCTCTTCCCAAGCCTTATAAACAGATGCTCGCCAACCAATTTACCGCTGGACTGACTTGCTTTTGTACTTTAGTAATTGCAATATAATCTATCATGCAAAAATGTCGGAATTTCACTCTCAAATATTAAGTAAAGTAAAGCACGTTGCGAACGATTGATTGTCAAGAAGCTATTGAAGCAATAGACGAGCTAATGCTTCTCAAAGCAGGTAGACGCTTGAGCCAGGATGAACAGCTCGTTATAGAAGCGGCTTGGGAAGACAAACACTACAAGGAGATAGCCCAAACTCACTCCTCCACAATCGATCGGTTACAACGCGATGTCGGGCAAAAGTTGTGGATTTTGCTGACAGGAATTTTAGGGAATGGGGAAAAAATTACCAAGAAACGGCTGCGGAGCATCTTAGAACGAAGAATGGTAACAGGCTTCCTTTTGTCATCCGCTTCCAGTCAGTCCAATCCTGTTAATACCTCTGCTATACCTGTGATTGGGGGACAGCCTCCTAACGTGCAGACTTTTTTTGGACGCGAGGTAGAACTGAATCAACTGAGGGAAGCGATCGCTCATAGTCGATGCGTGGTGCTTTATGGCGCACCAGGAATTGGCAAAAGTGCTTTGGTAGCAAAACTAATTGACCAAATTAGTAAACAGCCGCACTCCCAATTCAATTACTTAATTTGGAAATCAGTTCATAATAGTCCGCCACTGAAAGCCTTACTCGCTAACTTGCTCAAAGTTTTAGCCCTAAAAGCATTTCAAGAGCAGCGGTTACGAGAGGACACACACCAGCTAACGGCACTTTTCATTGAAGCGCTCTCGATGCGTCGCTGTTTATTAGTACTAGATTCTGCCGAAGTCTGGTTACGACAACAGCGAGATAATAGCTGCAATCCCTACTCTGAGCAATACTCGGAATATGCTTCTTTCTTCCGCACAATCGTGGAAGAAAAACATTCTAGCTGCATTATTTTGACCAGTAGAGAACCTTTCAAAGACTTAATGAAATTACAACGTTCGGGACGACCGAGTGATTCGTTCAAGCTGGAAGGATTGAATGTGAAAGCAGCTGGAGAAATTTTGCGAACTAGAAGATTAACTGACGAGCAGAAATGGTCGGAATTGCTCGAACCCTACTTAGGCAATCCCGCAGCAATCGAATTAGTTGCTAGTCGTATTGAAAAATTCTTTAGCGGCAGTGTAGCTAAATTTCTTCACTATAAAACTGATTTGACATCTGAAATATTTAGAGAAACTTTAGCTCATCAATACCAACCTGAAAGATTGAGTATTTTAGAGCAGCAAATCTTATGCTATTTAGCCCAAAGAGCAGATAACGCTAATGATTTTGTTAGCTTTATACAGATAATTGAAGATTTACACGTTCGACTGCCCAGCAGTTTGTCTGTCTCAGAACTCATGAGTTCTATAGAAAATCTCAACAATCTTTCTTTAATTATAATAAGTAAAACTGGAGAAACAAAAGAGCTTTTCTTAAATATTAAAAAAATATATTCTTCAAGAGAAGCAAGTAAAATTATTACGTACAGCCCACGCTTTTTCGACATCAAATATGCGTATTATTGCCCGCAATACCCTCCGTTGCTTCTGGGAGGAACATCCAGATGCAGAAGAACCTCTTAAACTTGGTATGCGGAAGTTTCTCAAGCAGTCTGGTCGAGTCCAGCAGATATCAAAGCACTGTATCGCAATGTTAGTATTGTGGCAAATAACCGAGCGATCTTTAACATCAAAGGTAATTCCTATCGTTTGATTGTAGCAGTACGGTATGACATTAAAATCGTATTTATTCGTTTTATCGGCACTCACGCCCAATACGACAAAGTTGACGCGAAAACTATCTAGGTGAGATTAAAAATGGAAATTCATCCGATTAAAAACGAGCGAGATTACCAAGCTGCACTTAGAGAAATTGAGTTGCTGTTTGACGCACAACCCAATACTCCCCAATTAGAGCGATTGGATATTCTCAGTACATTAGTTGAAGCCTACGAAAAAACTCACTATCCGATCTCCAGCCCCGATCCGATTGAGGCGATCGCTTACTACATGGAATCACGCGGACTTTCTAGCAAAGATTTGGAACAATGTCTTGGAAGCCATGAGGTTGTATTAGAAGTTTTAGCGCGGAAACAACCCCTGACCCTAGAAATGATTCGTTGCTTGAATCAAGAGTTAGGCATTCCCGCAGAAATTCTGATTCAGCCGTATACCTTAGCCGAAACTTCTGCATAAACTACTCCGACCTCAGCGTAGCGGGTCGGAGCAGTTTATGCAGCCCTAGATCGTTGCCAATTGAAAATTTGTGCACCATTGGCGCACAAAAAAGAGCGGATACAAATAATGACAATGAATTTTCTCAAGCAGCGAACGTCAGTACAGACCGCGCTTCTTAACTAGAAACAGCCCAACAAATTATGGCGCTTGCAGCAAACTGTCGAGTTAGCAAGTCGAGTGGCAAGGCTACCCAGTGGTCGTGTTTCTCCAATCATTTTCATATTTTTCTTTTTCAAGGGAGTTTCCCTGCTATGTTAATTGATAGCCCTTTACTCCTTTAGTACAGTTCGTACTTAAGTAAAGTACAAGCGATCGCACCATTATAAACCCGAAAGCGAGCAGAGGTTCTCAGCCCCACTTGTTTAGCCAACTCTTTGTTTCCTGTCAAAATAAAGGCAGTCCAACCTTTAAAGCGTTGTTTGAAGATATCACCCAGCATTTTGTAGAGCGCGCCTAGTTCTCTTGCAACTCCTAAACGCTCTCCATAAGGTGGGTTACAAACGATTGTCCCACATCCTGCTGGAGCTTCCAACTGAGCTAACTCAGTTTGGCTAAACTGGAGCTGATGTTCCAAGCCACATCGTTCGCTATTACTGCGTGCCTGGGTCAATACCTCTGCGTCGCGATCGCTCCCCCAAATCGGTGCTTTTAGTTGCTGCAATCGCTCCTTTTTGGCTTGCGTCAGCAGTTGTTGCCATAGCTCTTGGTCGAAATCAGGAAAGCTTTCAAAGCCAAATTTTTGTCGCCACAAACCAGGCGCAATGTTTAAGGCTTTTAATCCAGCTTCTATCGGCAGGGTTCCCGATCCACATAAAGGATCTAGAAACGGAAGACTGGTATTCCAATCTGCAATTTCCAGCAGGGCTGCGGCTAAAGTTTCTTTCAGCGGGGCTGCTCCCATTGCTGGGTGATAACCTCGTCGATGCAGACTCGTCCCCGAACTATCCAGGCTTAAAATACAACGCTGTTGCTGGATGTGAACGTTGACCAGAAGATCCGGATTTTGGGGGGCGATCGTGGATCTTTGACCGAATTTACGCCGCTGTTGGTCTACAATAGCGTTTTTCACCTGTAGTGCAGTAAAGTGGGTATGGTTCAGTTTTTGATTGCCACCCGTACAGCTGACTGCTAGGGTGTTATGGCTTTGCAGGTATTTATCCCAGGAAATTTTTTGCACCTCACGGTAGAGGATGTCTGCATTAGGGCAGTAAAATTCGCGGAGCGGTACTAGCACCCGAAAAATTGTCCTTGCCCAGAGATTGACTCGGTATAGCGTTGCTTTATCCCCAACAAAATGTACCCCAGCGAAGTCGGGGCGGACTTGGCTCGCCCCTAAACGTTCTATCTCCTGGGCTGCAATCGATTCTAGACTACGAGCCACTGTTGCAAAATAATGGTTCATCAACGCTGCTATCTCAACTCGATCCATTCGAGTAACGTAACAAATCCCCTTTGAGGCTACCTCCGTCCTTAGCTTCAATGCTGCAAGTCGCAACGCTCGGCTTCCACTCAGCTCAGAGAACGATCGCGTTGCTCTGGTTGTAGATCGTCTGCGCCTTCTGACGATGATCTAAGTAGAGGTGGATGGAAAATTAGTCCCAAGGTTTAACCCTATTATGTCACTCGGAAGGCAAAAATCGAAGCTCACTCCCTGTAACCGCGATCGGCTCAAGGTTAGAAGCTTTATTTTCGCGCCAGCAACCCAACTTTCTAACCAAAAAGTTAAATAGTATTGCACTAAAAGCCTTTCAGGAATTAGCTCCCAAAGTGACAAAACAGGGGTATGAACTAAATAAATTGGAAGTAGTCTGCGCTCAAGTCCAAAGTTTCAGGACTAATACCAGGGAGTGCAGCGATCTGCTCCGGCAGTGCGCCTGAGATGCTGGCATATATCCCTGTTCCAGAGGGCAGTCCTTCGGGTAGATTGCCGAGAGTATACTGCACCTCAACAGTAGGAGTCACTAGAGTTGATGCAGTCCGACTTAGTATTACAGTTGTAGATAAGCTAAACAAGATTGATAAGTAAATACACTTTAGCAATGCTCGATACATCCAACGTGTTTTTAACAGGTGTTGCATTAGAAGCGCTCGCCCAATGGAGCAGTACATTGAAGGCGTTTCAGCAAAAACTGGAAAAACACTTTGCTCGTTCTGAAGCACGCAAAGCAGCAAATGACTATATCCAGGCACTACTAAGCCCAGTTGAGCGGAAGAATGGATGGCAGATGGCAGAACAAGTAGGCTATGTCAATCCCTATCGCTTCCAGCATCTACTAGGGCGAGCGCAGTGGAGCGCGGATGCAGTATGTGCAGAAGTTAGGCAGTATGCGATGGAGCATTTGAAGAGTGAAACAGATATTTTGGCAATTGATGAAACAGGCTTTCTCAAACAAGGAGAGCAATCAGTAGGGGTGCAGGTGCAGTATTACGGTACGACTGGACATTTGGAGAACTGCCAAGTGGGTGTGTTCATGTCCTATATCAGTGATAAAGGGCATACGTTAATAGATCGCCGCCTGTATCTACCGCGCTCGTGGAGCGAAGATCAAAACAAACGTAAGAAGGGAGCAATTCCAGAAGCAATTAAATTTGCAACTTCGCCTCAATTAGCGCAACAGATGTTGGAATCAGCCTTTAAAGACGGAATACGCCCCACCTGGTTTGTGGCTTTGGAGGTTTATGGCAACGACGGTTCCCAAGCGGTGGTGGCTGGAGAAGACTGCCAAACAACCGTATATACTCACAGTCAGCAAGAAGCAGCCTGTAGTTATTGGATGGCAACGCTATCAAGCCTCCGACCTAGTTCTGCAGAAGGATAGCCAGCAGTGGCAACGCCTCAGTTGTGGAACCGGTAGCAAAGGAGAACGACACTATGATTGGGCGAGTGTTGCCGTTAACTGCGATCGATCGGATGGTTTCCAGCGCTGGATATTGTTCCGCCGCTGTTTAGAACATCCTGAAGACCCTCGCATCAGCTATTACCAAGTGTTTGCCAAGAGCGATACTACTCTAGAAACGATGGCTCAGATAGCTGGGCAAAGGTGGCGAATTGAGGAGTGCTTTAAATTCGCTAAAGACTCTCTCGGTTTAGGAGAATACGAAGTTCGTTCCTGGCACGGTTGGCATCGACATATCACTCTTGTCCTGACGGCTCAAACATTTCTCACCGTATTACGATACCAAACTGAGCCTGCCATTTACTCCTCTACCCCCCCTTTAACGATCGCACCCACTGGCAGTCTGGCTGCGTTCAAAGCGGCACGAGGTTTATTGTCCGACTGAGTATTTGGGAGATGAAGCGATGGATCTCTAGACTCTTATTTCCTACAGTTTGGTGTCTCGAACATGTTTTACACTGGTCTTATTGGCGACGCCACCCCAGAACGCTACTGCGCGTTACTGGCATTATCAAAAACGAGCTAGTCCCTCATCTACTTAAATACAACTGTAGTACTAGTATGCTTACCGACACGACCACATAGAATCAAGTAGCGAATTACTGGGCGAAACTTAAAGCTATCCAACAGTCTCCGGCAACGACTTCTTCAGGTAAGCAATGATGAAGTGTTTTTTTCGACGAACGACCACATTTCATCTGCGCTCATCGCATCCGGATCAACAGCTTGTACTTGGGCATGATGAAATGCGTTGTGCTTTTTGACGCTTAGGCTCGTATCAAGCTGACTCCCGTGTTGTAGGATAGTCCACTAATTCGACTAATACCGCGCTTTTCTTGTGCCCTCACAATGCGACTGCAAAACAATCCGTACTTCCTCGTCTGTGACTTGCCGCCCTTGATAAATTGTGTCCAAGGTATCGGTAAACGATTGAAGAGCACTTTGGGCAACAGTAGCGTTGGCTACCCTTACTCGTTAAACCCTTGTTTATGGGTCTTATTGTGGCTACATAGTGGACAAGGCATGGCTTCGTGGAACCGGAGTAGTTTTCTTTACCTAAAACATAATATCAGTCCCACGCTTTGCTGACGCACAACCCCATTCTTCACCCTCAACCTGCTGGTATTTACAGTTACATTGCCTGCTCGACCTGTAGAAAAAGTTGCAGCACTAATGGCGCTGGGGATGGATAAGTTCGGTGCAGTGCCCTCAACTTGGACGAGATCGGCGGCATTGATGCTGATGTCCCCTGAATCCCCTGCTACTACACCCGATGTTGTTGGTGTTGCATTTGCACTCAAGATAACTCCACCATTGCCGATCTCTAACTGCGAGCGTGGAAATCGTGATGTTACCAGACTGCCCGCTACCTAGTGCGAAGGAACCAACAATGGTTCCTCCCCCTACCTGATTCGGCAGCAGACCGATGACTCGCAAAGCTTTTGGCACGGACAAAGTAATGTCAGCTGCCTTGGCAGCACCATAGGTTGAGCTAAAAATTTGCCCACTGGATTGCAGCGCCAGCTGGGGAGTTGAAACTATAACCTGCCAGCCATCTGCCCACCCTAAAGTTTCGCTCCAAATACCGCTATAGACTCTTCCAGATGGATTGATATCTGCAATTTCCAGCGATTCGGTAGCGTTGACTTTCAAAGTTCCTGTTGGCAGTACTCCTTGATTTTGAATCAAAACCAGAGAGCTATCACCTAGCTGCAATTTTCTACCTTGTATTTGAATAGAACTACCGCCAACTCCACTCGCATCTAGTAGCGATCGCCCACCCAGTTGAATATCCTTGAAAGTTGACACTCCTTCATATCCCAAAGACCAACCAGAATTTGTTCGCTCGATCTTGACTAACCCGTTATCCACGCTGCCTAAATCAATCCCTCCTGCTTGAGCGGTTAAAACGCCACCTTCTAGACTGACATCTCCCCCTACAATTGCCAGCGTTTGTTGTGGCTGAACTTGTAACCCGACATCAGAGCTATTACCTCTAAGGATCGGTTGGTAGTCTGCAGCAATGATATCGTGACCCTTGCCCAATACGCGAATTGCACCCGAATTACCACCAAATTGCAAACCTATTGGTACGCTGGTCAGCAGTGGCGTGGTTTGGGTCGCCGATGGCACTCAGTTTAGTGCCATCGGCGAATTTGAGACTATTAGCTGTACTGGCAAGAAATGAACCACCAATGTTTAAACGAGCGTTGCCACCAAAAATAATTCCATTCGGATTGAGCAGAAATAAGTTAGCCGCTCCGTTAGCTGCGATCGCGCCATCAATTTTTGAGACAAATTTTCCCGTAACTCGACTAATAATGTTCTCAATCGCAGCAGAATTGTTGAAATAGGCAGTAGTACCAGTTGGGATGGAAAAGGAATCGAAGCTGTGAAATAAATTAGTTCCTTTGGTAGTGCCAGCGTCGATCGAAATGGTATCACCCCGCTCTCTAACTAAAGAATTAGTAGGTAGCGTAGAATCTGGAACGATCTGCGCTTTGGCAGGTGGAGTAGATAGTAGAGAACACAGCATTCCTACTTGGATTGAAATTGCCAAAAATCTCGCGCAGATTTTCGCGATTGTACCAGGGCGATCGCTCGAATAGAATTCAAGTAATGACGGTTGCTGCCGAGCAACATGGCTCAAAAGCTTGATTCGGGCTAAATTGCCTAACTTATTACCAGTTAGGTTCATACAACTACAAATCCTCAATCTTTTCAATTTAGCTAGCCGCGAGTTTACGTGTTTTAATTAGGGCGATTTGCTACCATTTCCAGGCTCAGTGGGGGAGTCAAAGTTACGCCACGCCCGACAGGACGAACTGGACGGTCATCGACTAGGGATAAGTGCCAGTGCGAGAGAATCGTCGCTAGCACCAATTCGATCTCCATTTGGGCAAATGCCATCCCAATGCATCGACGATTACCACCACCAAAGGGATAATACTCGTATGGTGAAAACTGTCGCACCAGAAAGCGTTCTGGCTGGAATTGCTTGGGGAGTGGGTAAAGATCTTCTCGTTGATGAGTCAAGTAAGTACAAGGACTCAGGACTGTTCCTGGCTCAAACTGGTAGCCCATAATACTCAGCGGCACTTTCACAACGCGATCGAAGGTAAACCCAGTGATGGAATAAATACGTAGAGTTTCCGAGCAAACTGCACCAAGATACGACAATCGAGCGATTTCGCTGGGTGCTGGCTGAGAACCAAGACTACATAACTCCTTATCCAGCTTTTCTCGGATCTGGGGCAGTTTCGCTACCCAGTACAATGCCCACAAAACTGCTGTAGTCGTTGTCTCGTAGCCTGCCATTATTAGAGTAATTAACTCATCCCGAATCTCTTCATCTGTGAGGGCTGCACCAGCTTCATCGCGAGCAGAGAGCAGTAGACTTAAGATGTCTGGTGTCGAGCAGGCAGTTTCTTGTCGGCGTTGGCGAATTTGGGCATAGACGAGTCGATCGAGTTGCTGCTTTTTCTGGGGAAACGAAAAACGTTGCCACCAAAAGGGAGAGATAAAAGAATCAACTAACTCGCTCAAGCATTGATTTAGTGACTCAACACTAGACTCCTGTTGGGAGCCAAAAATAATTTGCAAGATAATTCGCAGGGTAATGGCTTGCACTTGAGGGCGAATCGCGAAAGGTCGATCTACTGCCCACTGTTGAATCTCCTGCTGGGTGATGCCACAAATAATTTGACCGTATTTGGACAAGTGTTCTCCGTGAAAAGGAGGCAGTAGCAGCTTGCGCTGTTGCTGATGTTGAATACCATCAAGTAAAAGCAGTGAGTTATTTCCCAACAGTGGGCGGAAAGCTTGATTTGCCTTTCCCGAATCAAAATACCCTGCTGGTGCAGTAAAAATTTCCTCGATCGCTTGAGGATGGCTAACGACAACAAATGGGCGAGAACCAATTACCCTAAAGGTGAAGATGTCACCATAGCGCCCAACGCAGTACTCTAAAAATTCGAGAAAGCGACCTCGCCATTTGAGATTGTGGAGAAAGGGTATAACTCGTGGACCATGAGGTAAAGACATGGTAACTTTGTTTTCTTTTCTTATATGTAGAATAATATATATGTCCGACGATTGGCGAATTTTTTGCTAGGATTTAAAGTAATAATTTTTTCGTTAGTCTAACTTTCCAACCGTGAAAATAGGCTTTTTTACCTCTTACTTTTAAGATTGTAAAATCTTAGCTAAGAGAGCATAGTAAAGTATAGAGATAAAGCTTTAAATATACAGATTAATTTCGCACCTCAGCTCCGATCGCTAACTACTATTATTACAACTCTCGTTGTTTTCAACTTCTGCGTAGAAGCTGGTAGGGTAAAAATAGTAGTTTCAAAACGATTCGTATATCAAGTTTAGGGACATTAGCTCCGAACCAAATAAGTCAGTAGCTAGCAATAGGCTTGGAAATAAGTCGATCGATCTCTGAAAATTGCAATTAATTATGAAGGATTGACTAGAGCGTTCCTTATCTGTTGAGATAGGTAGACAATGTTGTTATATTTTGCACGAGAGGCAGGAATTTTAACAATATTGTTAAATATTTTTTATATCCTGTTTATCTCATGTTGAAGAAAGATAATTTAATAGTATACTTTCAAAATAGAAATTATAAGTATCTGGGTTTGCCACAGTATTATCTATTTTTTTACTCTGGTTTTGTAGATATTTATAATATGCATCACTTCTCGTATACAGAACTAATTCACGAACAACATTTTTAAGTGCGATCGCATAAATATCTTTCCTTCCAGAAGTTTTTCTGACACTACAAAGCTTTTGCAACAAATCTGAAAAAGTACGATGAAGACTGCTAATCGTTTTCAAGAGGGCGATCGCCTGCTACCAATTGAAATTGCCAAGACAGAACTAGAAGCCAAACTAGGTGTGGGTTGGAGTCGGAAATCAATTAAGCGCAAGATCGACCAAGGGTGTCCGTTTGCTTGGAAGCAGGGTATCCATTATATTCAAATTGGTAACAAACTAGCATCTGTCAATGTTGATGCTATCTTGCGTGAATTAGTTAGGTAGGTGCTTTGGGAGGATTATTTGCCATAATCTCCTTGAATGTATCAAGAGTATGCTGACCATTAATCCAGCGATTATATGTTTTTAAATGAACAGTTGGCGAGTGCACCATCATTCGAGCGGCAACTGCGATTGGAAACTTAAATGCTACGCTGGCGCGAATAGCATAAGCGTGTCTGAGGTTATAAGGAGTAAAAGGCACTGCCAATCGCTTGAATGCTCGTGCAGTCCGTTCTCCATAAACTGTGAAATCGCCTTGACAGTTTACTGTTGGTAAGTTTCCTTCCCAAGGTCTCCAAGCTGTTGCCCACTCTGGGTAAAGTGGCATTACCCCCTCACGCGGACCAGTCTTACCTAAAAGTACCTGACAAGCATGAGGTGGTTGAGAATCAATTTGGCAATGCCAAACTTCGTGGTCGCGCAATCCATAGATTGCCATACGGGTATAGACTAGTTGCCATTGAGGATTAGCAATTGCCGATCTGATAGTGGATATCTCTTCATCATTGGGAATGTTGCGGGACTGAACTTTACTAGCTGAATAGCTGCCTTGATAAGGAGACAAATCTATAAGAATATCAGCGAACCTAGCTAGTCTTGTCAGAATTTGCACTAATCGCTGGCGCGAGCGCGTATTTGGCGGCTTGGTCTGTGCCACTTCCAATAATTCAGCAGTTAGGTTTTTTTCTGGTGGCAGGCATTTTAGTCCTAGCTGCCACTCTTCACGCTCCCAGTAAATCCGGTTTTTCTCGCTGTCGCCTTTGCACTGGAACCAGTGTTTTTTGTAGCGATCGATCCACGCCTGGCAAGACTGCCAGTTTGTAATTTCGGTGTAGTCGTTCCAGTCAAACTTATTTTGATCGAGTGCTGCCCAAATCTTTAAAGCCTCGGAGAGTGCCATTTTGTAGCCATAGCTTGTGGTGTCCAAACCCAATGCCAAATAAGTTTGCTTTGGTTTAGTCTCGGTTGAACCAGGGCGGGGTGGTAATGTCCCGCGTAGGGAGAGTTTGCGGTTACGCACCACGACTCGCAATCGGACTCCTGCTGCCTCAAGCTTTTGATTGATGCCATCTATGTCAGTTGCTGATTTATTTCGAGCCATGCAACTTTTCCTATTTATAGCGAGCGGCAGTTCTGTACTAAAACTCTGTACTGACGGCTGGATACCAATACCTAAGCGGTTTTTTCAGCCAAAAAACCTGTACTAAGTACTGTACTAAAACTGAGGTTAATTATGCGCGATTTTTAGTTGTTTTGCCGATTGACTGCCAGATTTGTCTAGTCCAAACCTACAAAACAATAAGGGCTAAAAACCTTACCAGCGGCAAGTTTCAAGCCAAAGCCATTACCCAAACTCATTCACAAAAAAAGGCTGGTGACGGGATTTGAACCTGCGACCGGCTGATGACAAAACTGCAATCCAGTTTTTACAGTCTTTGTCGAATAACGGTTTGAGCAGGGCTAGAATTAGCTTTACTAAATTCTATGCTATTTTCATCGGCTACTCCTGCCACTACGATCGGTCATCCAGGAAAATGCAGCCACCTAAAATTCTCGGGGTTCTACAGGTCAGGAACAGCATACAAACGCTATCCCTACTCCAGTGTCTAATTTGCCACAATTGTCAATACTCATACAGCATAATTTAGAAAAACAGGGGGGACGATCGTTCCATTGGCAAAACCGTAAAATAGGAAATTCAGGATTTGCGATCGCTGCTATTCTTAACGTCTAACGATCGGTGTAAGCGTTAGTTAGAGCTTACCCTGGAAGCTTTTTAGCAGATGGGATAACGATAGCAGAAGGCAGGATTAGATCGGTGACACGAAAATTTTCAGTTCAATAAACAAAACGTCATAGCATTTTAACAACAAAGGTTTTGCTGTCGAGCATTTCGATTAACACCGAAATTCACACCGAATTGGTGGAGATATTAGAGGATAAAAGCAGGGCATAGCAATAACCGTAGCTCCCACGAGCGCGATCGCGTTCTAGAATTGGATGTAGAAATAGATAAGTTACCCCCAAAATAGCTTTTGAGCAGAAGCCACAGATGAGTCACTTTGTAGATTCAATCGGAATAGAAATCTCTCCAGATACTCTCAATCAAGGAGAAGGGGCAATTTTAAGAGAAATCGCGCTTCAGCTATATGCGCGTCAGATTTTTACCTTTGGTCAAGCTCGTCGCTTAGCTAATTTATCAGTCTGGGAGTTTCAACAACTACTGGGTCAAGATCATGTAGAGCGTCATTACAATGAAACAGACTTAGCTGAGGATATCGATACGATTGCAGCGAGTTATTAGGCAACTGTGACAGTTATTTGTAATGCTACGCCTCTAATTAACTTTGCGGCGATCGCTCGTCTCGATATCTTACCAGCAATATTCGAGCGAATTATTATTCCTCAAGCAGTTTATGATGAAACTACTGGTTCGGGCTTCCCAGGTACTCCGTTTGTACTACAAGCGATTGCCTCTGGGTGGCTGCAAGTTCGTCCGGTAGCTACCATAGCGCCTATCATTCCTGTAGAACTAGATGATGGAGAAAGGGAAGCAATCGCACTAGCGATTGAAATTGCTGAAAGGCGAATTTTGTTAGATGAGCGTGAAGCTCGACAAATAGCGCAGAGACTTGGCTTACAAGTTATGGGCACGCTGGGTATTCTCTTATTGGCTAAGAACAACCAAACCATACCTCAAGTTAGACCGATACTCGATAACATGATGAATGTGGCTCAATATTGGGTGAGTGCTGCACTCTACGCACAGGTTCTACAACTAGCTGGGGAAGATATCTAGTAGCGCACTCGTTGGCGCGATCGCGCTCTTCCGTGCGAGGGATCGCGGTTTTCTTCCCGATTCTATGGAGTGCGATCGCTGCTCGATCTCTACATCACGCGATCGCCTTGAGAAAAGCAACTGTAGTAGACCAATCTATGGTTCGATTCAACAGGGAGCGTTCAAAGAGGGAACGAATAAGGCTAATTTCTGGCGCTGACAAGTAGCGCGATAGATACTCGACATACGCAGGTCGCGTTGTATCAGCAGCACTAGCACTAAACCAACGGTTGAATAAATCTGGTGACACGTAAAGCTGAGTAGGATAATGTTCGACGGTGATTTTGACTTCGATCCCTGCTGCTGTCAGTGCCAAGCGTAGATCTTCCACATCCCAATTCACCATCGGATCGGTAGGATTAGCATAGATTTCCTCTTCTGCTGCTGCTAAACGCTCGGAAAGCTGGGCATCTAGCCTGTTAACATCAAGCAGACGATACAACCGTTGTGTATGGCGAGTGAGATTTTCTGCTACTAATGAGAGTGCAGTATGGGAAACGCTTTTGTCCAAATGTCATTCCTTGTAAATTTGCTCCTAGAGAACGTTTCGAGAAATTAATGGATGTTAACCATACCCCGCTCCCAGTAGTAAGTGTAATTATGGGCGAAATTCAGGTAAAGCTCAAGCAAGCAAATGTATCAAAAGGCTACATTAATGTGGGATGGCGAGAAGCTAGGGAAATGATGGAAAAACAGCGCAACAAGTTCTAGCTTTTAGCTTTAGAAGGTATGTTCCGAAAATTATACAAGCTTTTCAGGCGAAGTGGTTGGAAAGACACCTCCTGAAAAACCGTAATCTTACGGATTTACCAACTCTTGGTTTGGGAATTCTCCTCAAAAAAACCGTAAGATTACGGTTTCGTGCGGTCAGATAACGAAATAATCTTATTATCGCCCTTAATTCGATAAGTACTTTTATACTATTTAGCTGTAACAATAATTTTGCAAATAAATTTTTGGTGCAAATTTAGAAAAGCAAAGGGGGTAGAAATACGTTAAACAAATTACGTTAAACAAATTAAAAATTAACGATAATATATTGAGGTCAGATTTCAAAGTGAACAAAGAAAGAGACATAAATATTTTTATCAAAGAATAATTGGTAGGTATGTATCGTTTTGCCCACTCGCCTTCCAATAACTCAGCACATGCTCGTGCAAGAGCTTCTTGCCAAGTAACAACATTTAATAGATCTTCAAGTAATACAATTAACTCATTATTATAATCTCTTCCTAACCTCCAGTAACTTTCTGCTATCTGACAAGATTTTTCGTAACGTTTTCTCTCTTTATTTTTTTCGTATCTATTGTTTTTTTCTAGTTGATATATAAGTCCAGATTGGCTGAAGTTACTAGAACCACTAGTGATTGCGTTATCTCCTCTAAATATTTTGGCATGAAATGGTCTTTTAGTGTTAGCAAGCTTAGCTTTCACTTTACCACTTTTGATTAACTCAATAGCAACAATAACTTTGGCACAAAGAAATATAGATATTCCTCGCTCTTGAAGCCAATACTTCTTTACTTCTTCAGATAATTCATGTTGAAATAATCTTTGCTGACTACTTTGAATTGTATTAGGTTCATGACCTATGAAAAGTTGAATTTCTTCAAAAGCCTTCGCATCTATATGGAGACCTGCATGACATAAAGCTAAAAACTCAACAATCATCCCCAAAGATGTGTATCCTGTAATAATTAATGGCTTTTTTGAAATAAGTAAATCTTCAAAAACTAAAGACTTAACAGTATGACCTGCATAGTTATAAGGAAATCGTTCATGAGAAGGTAACTCAATCTCTGTTTCTTGTGGGTTTTCATCTTCATCAAAAAGGCTAAGTTGAATAGATTTCATAAACCAGAATTTTTGTCAATAACTATTGATAAAAAATAATACTAAGATAAGGATAAATCTCAGCACGTGAATTGCACAGTTACTATATTAGTAGAACGAAGCAAGTAAAAGTTTTTGCGTATCATTTAACACAAGCAACTGGACACACACGCTGAAAAAAATGCAATAAGCATTTGTTACTTCGTAGCTATTCTACTAGGTGAATCAGATATTCTCGAAGTAATACTTTGATAAGAATTTACTATCGTTCATTTGAATGCTATGTTGTGAGAACCCTATCTACAAAAGACATATAAGAAAAAGCTATAGAAAATTGTCGGAGTACAGCACGTTGCTGGATCGATTCCTCTGCAACCGCTAGGGTGATGTAGATCGCACCCTGACGATCTGGAGGTGTAGTTTCTACTGCTAGCTCTAGTGCGTTGAGCAAAGAACGGGCATCACCATTCGCAACGTTGACTAAGTGCGCTAAGGCATCTTGTTCCAGCTTGACTTTGAGCTTGCCATAGCCGCGTTCTGGGTCTGATAGTGCTTGTTCGGCAATGCGGTACAAATCGCGATCGCCCAAGGGTTTGAGTTGGAAAATCCGCGAGCGACTGACGAGTGCTTTATTGACTTCAAAGAAAGGATTTTCAGTCGTTGCGCCAATGAGAATCACAGTCCCATTTTCTACCCACGGTAGCAGCGCATCCTGTTGTGACTTATTAAAGCGGTGGACTTCATCGACAAACAGGATCGTGCGCTGTTTGTTTTTGTTAGCTCTATCTTGAGCAGTTTCGATCGCTGCCCGAATTTCTTTGACTCCTGCAAGTACAGCATTAATAGCGATGAAGTGAGCGCGGGTGGTATTGGCGATAATTCGTGCTAGGGTAGTTTTTCCAGTTCCAGGTGGTCCAGCAAAAATGACAGAAGATAATTGGTCGGCTTCAATCGCTCGGCGTAGGAGACGACCAGGGGCGATCGCGTGGTCTTGTCCGACAAATTCATCGAGCGTGCGCGGACGCATTCGATCTGCTAGGGGTGAGGAGTTGGTTGTCGATTGGCGATCGCGACTGAATAATTCCGTCATTTGTGCGTCGATACTCTTGGTAATGCAATACTTCAGAGGAGAAGGTTCGTTTCCTCCATCCGCCGATGAGTTGGGGAGCCACTTACGTGCGCCACATCCCCTCATTGAGGAGCAAGTGCGCTGCCCCTGTCCCCTCGTTATAGCACCCCTCGTCTTTTCACTGTAACTGT
This sequence comes from Chroococcidiopsis cubana SAG 39.79, assembly GCF_003991895.1. Classification (NCBI taxonomy): domain Bacteria; kingdom Bacillati; phylum Cyanobacteriota; class Cyanophyceae; order Chroococcidiopsidales; family Chroococcidiopsidaceae; genus Chroococcidiopsis; species Chroococcidiopsis cubana. The sequence goes on along the minus strand of NZ_RSCK01000103.1, from coordinate 1,382 downwards.
AAAGCTATAGTGGGAGCATCACGTGCGACATTTTCAGGCAAAGCATAACAGAAGAAAGGATTGGGCAATAGACGCGGTTTGGGCGGTTGTGCCGCTCGGATTTGCTCTAGTGGCAAAAACTCATGCAGTTGCATCCCACAAAGCTAATCATCAAAACGCATTAGGACTCTAGCAGTGTAAGTTACCAAAAGACTTGAATATTCTACAGTCAAGCCGAAATTCATGCCCAACTCAACCATCCATTCCAATAATAGTAGCTTGCGTATCATGTCTCACCGGACGCGAGCGACCAATCCAAGTTTCAGCTTTCGCTAGCTATCCTAGTGAAACAATGCGATCGCAAAGATATCTCACCAAGATGCAGACTTTTCAACGAATCAATTGGTTAAAGTACTGGAGGGCTAATCGGTTATTTAGCCAATTAGTCGTTTTGGGAGTCAGTAGCGGTATTTTACTTTACAGCACTGGAGTAAATGCAGCCGAACAGGTGTTTTTAAAGTACGGTGGCTTTAAAGTGACACGTAGAACCTCTCCCTGTGAAGTGTGGTTTCACCCCACCTTGAATCACTGGGAGATTCGCTATCGTGAGGAGGGTGAGAGGGAAGCAAACAGAGCAATAATAGCTCGCTCCTTTGTAAAGAAAAGTCGGCGCACCTACCGCTACTTACTTGACTTGAAGTCGTATGAAATTTAAGAGATCTAGCTCTCAAGTTCGTCGCTCCCTTAAGTGGCTAGCGATCGCTTTTGCGACAATTACTGCAACATTGGTACTGCTGAGTGCTCCAAGTCTGGCAGCTACTCAAGCTTCAACACTCACTGTCTATCGCGATCCCTCCTGTAGTTGCTGTGGGGGCTGGATGTCTCACCTAGTGTCAGAGGGCTTTGAGATCCAAGAGATCGCCACATCCAAGATGAATCTAGTCAAGCAGCAACAAGGTGTACCGAATCGCTTGGCATCCTGCCACACCGCAACAATTGGGGGGTATGCGATCGAGGGACACGTTCCCGCTAAAGACATTAAACGCCTGTTGGCACAACAGCCTCAAGTAGCTGGAATCGCCGTAGCTGGGATGCCAATCGGTACGCCTGGGATGGAGGATGGCGAGAGACGAGAGCCATTTACTGTCTTCTGGTTCGATCGACAAGGAAATGCAGGAGCTTTCAATCGTTACGTGTTTGAAAAGTTAAATTGATTACTAAGTATGGCTTCCACCGTAGGACTGATAAAAGTTGTTTCTACTGTTGTTTTCACTCTTGCCATTAACTTTTCAAGAGGCACGATCGCGTCTTTCACCCCGACCGGCTTAGTACTACAGTTGTAGATAATTGTTAGAATAGGATAGAAGTGCGATTGCGATTGCTGTGATGTTTCAACAAGCTTT
>NZ_RSCK01000102.1:8030-20158 GCF_003991895.1 Chroococcidiopsis cubana SAG 39.79 | reverse complement strand
AGACGCTTATTTCTCCATAAAAGTATTTGTTCCAGAATATCACTTTAAGCTTGGTATAAATTTAGATGCGTTTGCCCTGAAGCGGTAAGCGATCGGTATCTTCTGGCAAGGTTTGAGCAACCTGCGTGTATCCCTTCAAAATTGCTAGGTACTTAATCGCTTGCGAAATCGCTTGAGCTAGCAACCCGATAAAAGCAACAATCAGCATTGTTTTGATCGGCGATCGCGGCAAACCATCTGCATCTGAAGACACTTCCCAACTGCCCCAGGTTCCATCAGGTAATAGTCCCCATGATTGCAAAACTGGATTGAAACTAACCCAAATTCCTAAAACACAAAAGGGAATCAAGAAAAATACTGTACCCAGAAAATCGACTAGGGCACGGCGTTTTTCGCTCCAGTTTGTATACAGAAAATCAACGCGGACATTCGCGGCTTGTTTCAGGATATAGGGAAAGCCGAAAAAAAACATGAATGAAAACAAATACCATTGCAGTTCGAGCGGCGCATTCGAGGAGAGTTTGAGTCCAATCAGTCTTCCAAGATAACGGGCAGTGACGTTGTAGAACCCAACTGAGATTGTGAGGACGACCATCCAACTGCTTAATCTGCCAATCGTGTTACTGACAGTATCAATAACTTGAGAGAGCTTGAGGAGAGAGCGAATATGGGAAGGATTGAGAGGGAGATGCAAGACTAGATACTTCCATAAGATCAACAAGTTCTGCACATGATAATATCACGCAATTTCGACATAAAAAACGATTTTTGATAAAGTTTCGAAGGTAGCTTATAGCAAAGCTCTACAAGCGATCGCTGGGGATAAATACAAGCAATTGCTATAGTTATTGAGGAGCAAAAATAGCAGAAATATTGATTTAAATTTGTGAATTACGCCAAAGAAAATAACTATCATTTGGTCAAGTCTTTATATAATAAAGTTTTTAGAGTACTTGTCACCCCAGGGCTATTTCATTCTAAAAACTTGTTTGAGAAGATCTAAACCAAAAGAGCATTTTGTCTTAGCGTGAGCCATATTCTTAAACTGATGGGAGCGATAGAGATTAAGAGCAAAATTTCGAGCTAATGCCCAAATTTGAACTAGTGGCGTTGTCCTAATCCTAGATTTATCCTCTCCTTGAGTGACATCCTTGACGTAATGCACCTTGTTTTCGACATTCCAATATCCGCGAAGGCGTCGGTAAAACTCCTTAGTATTTCCTTTCAAACTGGAAATGTAGTACCGAGTTTCAGTCGTCGTTCCTTGTGTAGTTTCACGCGCCGGATTCAACTCGAATTAAAGTGTTCAATCCTGGCCAGGCACGGATACCATCCAGAGAGTGACAAATGCTAAAGCTGCGTTTTTCTAACCGGCCGTGTCCGCGATTAGTTTGTGTGTATTGCTGCTGGTTCTTGAAATTAGTCTTGACTTCTAACAACAACCCAGATTGATTTCCTTTGAGCGCACCAATATAGTGATTCTCACTTTCAACTTTTTCAACTCAATACAGATAGGCGTTTTAGTCTTTGTACAGTATACAGCCAATAAGTAAAGTTAATTTTAATGTGCATAAATTAATTTACACGAGATTTCCAACGATGAGCAAGACGCTTTGATTAGAATCTAAAAAGCATTAAACAAGCATATTGGTGGAATAAAAGCTGAATCGCCTGTGTTGTGAGGCTCAGATTCAGCGTAAGTCATAGATAATCTTTACTTGCGATCGCGAAGAGGAAGTAAAAAAGGAGTAAACTGATATGGAAAGTATAGCAGTTATATCTTGGATTGTTTTAAGTATTATCGCAGCTGCAATCATCAAACGTAATGTTCGCAGTATCTGCGCCACAATTGGAATAAGTCTGTTCGCATCTGCCGGAATAGGTGTCTTGGAAGCAGGTATACTTTCTGCGCTGAGTTTTTTCAACATGGCGATAGCCATTTGCATGGCGGCTGGACTTTTTGGACTTTTGGTAGCACTTCCATTTGCTCCACTTTTCCTAGCGCAATCGATATATGTTCATAAAGATAAGGTAATTAGCCACAAGGAGTATCAAAAGTCGAAGGAAGCGTAATAGGGTAGTGCCTTTAAGAGCTGATTCGTAAATAAAAGCTTAAGCAGCGAATCGCTTCAGCATCAGATGAATCAATGAGCCATAAATCATCGCTTCACTGACTTCGGCGTACAACTCATAATCGAATGGCACTAAGCTAAGCTGAAACGCTCATGGTTCAGGCAGTTTGTAATTGTCTGCGTAACTCACGTCTGGGTTTTTTCATCAAGGGATAAGCCTGAAAACGACGCTTTCTAACTCTGGGTTCAGCCCGACCAGGGCGATTTGGAACTGATTTGTGAACAATAACTTTTAGTAAAGAGCGATAAATTTGGTCACGTTGTGTAGAAGAAGCGGTTAATAATGCGGTAGTAAAAGTCTCCAAATGATGGCGAGCTCCCTGCAAAGATAAGCGCAATGGAGGTGTACCATAAGTAGTACCAGCCGACCACATTAAAGCGCGTAGCAAATTGTAAGCGAGTCAATAAACATAAAGCTCTTTGCGTACCATAGAAGGAGTTTTACAACGCAAAACATCCATTGCCAAAGTTGTTTTTAAATGTTTTAAATTCAGTTCAGTCAACCAGCCACAATGCACCCATAAAGACAAAGTGTTCTAGCTACCCTATTATCAGTATTGAAGGGCTGCTCAGTTTGGTTGAAGTGACCAAAAAACTGCTTGCAGCCCACTCGTCCATCAATGAAGAAGGTGCTGTATGTCAGAGCGACTTGTCCCCCTCCGCCGATAAACAAAGAGAGTGCCTCATTGTGGCTGAAGTTGCCACCTCCCAATCGCAAGCGCTTGCTGTGGCTGCTCAGTCAGATGCTGGAAAGCCAAATGATGTCTACTCATCTAGGGGAGGAGAGCAATGATAAACCACAATCCTGAGAAGTGGGAGTTGCGCTCCGAAAAGATTCTCCCTTACCACTGGGAACGCCTAGCAGTAGTGTATGTTCGGCAGTCAACCTTGCAACAAGTGCTAGATCATCAAGAATCAACTCGGCTCCAATATGGCTTGGTTAATCGAGCACAAGCTTTGGGCTGGAGTGAAGAGCGAGTGCTAGTAATTGATGACGATTTGGGCAAGTCTGGAGCTAGTGTCCAAGGACGAGAAGGCTTCCAGCAATTGGTTGCAGAAGTTGGGCTGAATCATGTAGGGTTGATTCTAGGTGTGGAGATGTCACGGCTGGCACGCTCCTCAAAAGATTGGCACCAGTTGCTAGAGATTTGTGCCTTATTTGGAACGCCGATTGCAGATCTTGATGGGGTCTACGACCCTAGCCAGTACAATGACCGCTTGCTGCTAGGCTTAAAGGGCACCATGAGTGAAGCGGAACTACATATTTTCAAACAACGTATGACTCAGGGCAAGCTTAACAAAGCCCGCCGAGGAGAGTTAAACCTGCCGCTACCCAGTGGCTATGTGCAGCGGGCATCCGGAGAGGTAACGTTTGACCCAGACGAGCAGGTGCAGCAAATCATCAAACTTATCTTCCAGAAGTTTGACGATCTGGGTACCCTTAATGCAGTGTTATGCTACCTGGTACAACATGGCATTCAGTTGGGGATACGCCTGCGCACGGGACCGAGCAAGGGGGAACTGGAGTGGCGCCGCCCGAATCGGATGACACTACAGAACCTGTTAAAGAACCCAGTGTATGCAGGTGCCTATGCTTATGGTCGCCGCCAAATAGACCCACGCAAAAACAAGCGGGACGACCCAGCACTGGGCGTGTGGTGATTGAACCAGAAGATTGGTTAGTGCTACTTAAAGATCGCTTGCCAGCTTATATCTCTTGGGAACAATACCAGCAGAATCTGGCGCAGTTGAAGTCTAACCAGGCGCGTGCGGATGAGTTGGGTGCGGTGCGCCACGGCTCTGCGCTGCTCTCAGGCTTATTGGTCTGTGGTCATTGTAACCGCCGGATGATGGTCCACTATGGACAGAGGCAGCATCACAGCTATCGATGTAGCTGGTTGGCAACTGATTACGGCGGTAAGATCTGTCAGCGAATAGCGGGAAGAGCTGTAGATCGGTTTGTGTGCCAGCAAGTTCTGCTAGCGCTGGAACCCGCTGCTTTAGAGTTATCACTGGAGGCAGCATCGCATCTAGAACGAGAGCGGGCTGACCTCGACCGCTTATGGCAACAGCGTCTAGAACGCGCTGCTTTTGAAACAGAACGGGCGGGGCGGCATTATCGATTGGTTGAGCCAGAGAACCGACTGGTGGCTAGGCAGCTAGCCCAGGAATGGGAAGAGAAATTGGCAGCGCAACAACAACTGCAAGAAGACTACCAGCGCTTTCTCCATAAACAGCCACGGCTACTATCAGTGCAAGAGCACGAGATGATTCGCCAACTAGCCGATAACATTCCTGCCTTATGGCAAGCGACCACTACCACTGATGCACAGCGCAAAGAAATCATCCGGCAGGTGATTGCACGAGTAATAGTTAACGTTGAAGGTGATAGTGAGCAGGTGCAGCTCACTATTGAATGGATTGGGGGTATTCTCACATCAGGAATCATGATTCGACCTGTGGCTAAACTGACTCAGCTGAGTAATTACCCACAGATGTGTGAGCGCATTTGCAGCTTAGTGGCAGAGGGGTTGAGCGCGGAATGTATTGCCCAACACCTACACCAAGAAGGCTACCGTCCACCGAAGCGTCAGGAGAGTTTTGGTAAGCATGGGGTTCTGGATTTGATGCATCGTTTGGGTTTGTGCCCACAGCGTTCTTGTTCTCAGGAGCGAGTTGGTCTGGGGGAAGATGAATGGTGGATTCCAGAGTTAGCACGTCTGCTAGAGATGCCAGATATTACACTATATGCTTGGATTCGACGGGGTTGGGTAAAGGCTTACCAACGGGAGCAACCACCGCGCCGTTGGATTATCTGAGCAGATGAAACGGAAATTGAGCGTTTGCGGCAGCATCGGCAACGTCCGGTTGGTGATACTATCCGTCAATATTGGCGGGGAGAAGTCCCGCCAATTGCAGCTAGCAATCAATCTACGAATTCGCTCTAAGCTAATAAATGCCGTCTAGATCCAGATCTGATTGGAGCGCATTAAGTTGTCTGCCGCTCATTCTGAAATGAGCGGCTTTTTAGTGGACATTTTGTAAGACAATAAAAGCTACTGTAAGACAGTTTAAGTCAACAGTTGTTTTTGTCTTAATTAGAAACTTCTAAAGACTTGATAGTAGAAAACGTTTAAGGTAAGCCTAAGTTAAGTATTGCGGCTGTTAGACAACTTAAGCAAACAGTTGTAACTCGATACAAGTTAGTGTAAGACGATATAAGACAAAATTGGGCATTGAGCATTCATTTACGGTTCCCTGCTTTACTTTAAAGTAGTCAGGAAAGGTATTTGACGCATACCTCCTATTCATGACACTCCTTACTTCGTTGTAGAAGATGTCGACAACGTATGAATGCTTGCTGTGTTTTCCTTTTACAAATGTCACCGAATTTACTCACTAATGCAATAGAATCTGTAAGGAGAACATCCTATGCCACTTACCATTTAGCAATCTATGCCGCATCAGCATAAAACATCACAAGCTTATAGTGGCATTGTGACTGGTTCATCTCAACACTCCAACGTTCACCATACAGTTTGAGAACTTCTAGGGTAGAATAAATTGTTGTATCCAATAAAGTAGTAATTAAACTGACTTGCTGAGTGCGAAAGCCAGGAATGATAATGTAATAGTAAATTTCTCGCACAATCAAGGTAGAGGGTAGAGCAGAAAATTCCGACTCATTTAATCCTTGAGGGCATTTTTTAGGCTTATGCCAAGAAACGAATTTATCGCTTTCTCCAAGGATTTTACCTTTTCGCATAGTTGTTGTTCGAGACTGATGCTTCCGAAATACTGCGTCACAACCCAAATTTTTAATCGCAATTAAATCGGCATAAGCCCAAAAAGCCCGATCTCCTAAAAGTACATCTAAGGGATTGAGAAATTGGTACAACTTTCTAGCAAGCTTTAGGTCGTGAGTATTCAGGACATCGATAGCTAGGGCAACAGCAGCGCCTGTAGCCAAACTAAATATCACACCAATTTTTGCAATTGGAAAACCACACCCTGGCTTTTGGCTACTTGGTTGTGGGTAAGCTTCCTGATTTTCGATACTGTCAGGTATTGATACAGTTGAACCATCTATAACTTTCACATGGCGACCACACCATAAATTCTCAGGCATGACTTTTTCTTCTATTTTTTGTGCCGTCTTACCAAAAAGTTTTTCTAACAGCTTTTCTAGTAGTCTTGAGCGGGCTTGACAGTAAGCACTCGAATCAGTTGAGGGAATTTCTACATCTTCATTCACCAGATAAGCAATGACTCGGCTGACTGCATTGTGACAACTTTTATCGACATCCAAGACCTGAGATAGAAATGCCCATAAAGTCACGAATGGGTCAAATAGTCGGCAACGAAATTTAATTTGTAGCTCATCAATGATTTTCTGGATTTCTGACTCTGGTAACAGTTCTTGGAATGGCAGTCCCAAGCTTTGCGTGAATTTATCCTTGAGGATTTTCACTCGATTTGGCACAGTAGTAATAGTCATATTTGCTTCCAATCATCCATTTCTTTTGGGTCTCCCGATGTGGCGGTGATAAGTTTATCTAATCACCAAGACAAGCTAATAAGCGTGAGCGGAAGTTGTCAAAGTTAGAAAAACCGTATCCTTGTCGCATAATCAGTTTAATTCGGTTATTCATCCCTTCCATGACACCGCGCTTTTGTACGATTCCTAAAATAATTGCATATTCCATCAAGATGGTTCCAGATTGTTTGCACTGATTCACCATAAAATGGTTGTGCTACTTTTAACCATGTTTCCAACTTTCGTCGCCCTGTTTTGACAGTTTTACTTGTCTCATAAATATCTCGGAATTCTTCTTGTAACTGGTAGGCAATTTTTAGACATTCTGATTTTTCCAAAACTTACGCTAACTTCTGTTGTTGTTCAACATCTAAGTCGGCTTGATTATGGAGTAGTAAATAATTGCTGCCACGGTCTTTTATGCCGATTTTCCACGGGAGTTTATTCAATTCTTGAGTGACTGCTTTCATCACATGGAATCGGTCAAAAACTAAACTTGCATTCGGATAAACTTGAGTAATTACTTTCGGGAATCCACCCCACATGTCTACACTGACTTCTTCAACTGCCTGTCGTACCTCAAGCGGTTGCTGCACGACTCACTTCAATGATATCAATTGAGCAGTGTGAATCAATCACTTCTAACAGCACACTGCGGTCAATATCACTGACAACAGTGACAAAATCTTGCTGCCCCTTACGCATACTAATTTCATCTATGCTGATACGTTTTACCTCAACTGAATTGTTTTTTTCTCTCTCGTATGAACATGGTCAAATATCCCTTTGATCTCGTCATAGCTCATTCCTTCTTCTCGCCCCATCTGTTCTAGACTCGATTGCTGCACCCGCTGATAGATTTGTTCTTCGTATCGTCGCGTATGTCGTCGTCGCCAATCGATAAAGTCTAAGCTCTCGGTACTGTATCGCGCTCCACTGGGTGCAGTAAAATTGACGACGTGGTACTTTCAAATAAACTACTCGACCAAAGCTAGGTAAATCACGTACCAACATCGGACGATTTTGATGCACTTGTTGGGTGTAATTACCACAATGAAGACAGCTTATATAGCACTCGAAGTATAAGTTAGGACATAATAGAGTCGGAGTGAATCGGAGCAAAAAATGCCAGCCCCCTACAGCTATGACTTGAGAAGAAAAGTCATTGAGGCAATAGATAGTGGCATAGGAAAAACCCAAGCTAGTAAAATCTTTAAAATTAGTCGTAATACCATCAATTTGTGGCTGCACAAAAGAGAAGAAACAGGAGATGATCGAGCGCCTGTGGGATACCAGCGAGGCTATGGGGCGAAAATTACCAATCTAGAAGACTTTAAAGAGTTTGCTCGAAAACATGGAAGTCAGACTCACGCATGAAATGGCTCAAGCGTGGCACTTAGAAATCAGTGACAGAACTATTGGTAAAGCCTAAAGAAAATTGGATTTACTAGAAAAAAAAACTTACAGGTATCGAGAAAGAGATGAAGAAAAAAGACAAGAATTTATCGAAAAAATTGAGCGAAAGAAACCAGAGGAGCGAGTATATATAGATGAGTCAGGGATAGATAATCGAGATGACTACAGCTACGGCTGGAATGAAAAAGGACAAAGACTTTATGACTTAAAATCGGGAAAAAGAAGCATTAGAGTCAGTATTATTAGTGGTTTATGTCAAGGAAAACTGTTAGCTCCGTTCACCTTTGAAGGAGCTTGTAACCTGTCGGTTAGTTTTTGAGCAGTGGTTATCCGAAAAACTACTGCCACACTTAAAACCAGGACAGACTGTAATTTTAGACAATGCAACTTTTCATAAATCCGAGAAAATTCGAGAATTAATCAAATCGGCACAATGTGAAATCCAATACTTACCACCATTATCTCCAGATTTAAATGAGATTGAGCATTACTAGTTTCCGATTAAAAATCGAGTCAGAAAGTCTCAAGGAACTATTGAAGACTTTCGCGAACGAGTAGATACATCTGTCAGTTTAGCGTCCTAATCTATACTTCGAATGCTATACCGCTTGCCAAAATCTCTAATGATAGGCAGATATTTCCCTCAACTTGAGTACAAGTGGAAACGCTAACCCCAGGCAGGTTTAGCAAGTAGTCCAGATGGAAGTTCATCGATTAAGCTGTATTGAAAAATACATTTTACACCAGAAACTCGGAAGAACCTTTCTTTTTTACCGGAGTTGGAAGTTTTTTCTACATCCAGAACAATTTTTTAGTGGTTATCTGCATCACCGCTGTGTCAACAATAAGACTGCTTGTCCAATGCTGCTCTTAATTTCTTCACCCCAACAAGCAAGCCATTCTGCCCAAGTCCTTATCCTTCAAGAATTTCGCCTTATCTTAGTGCCATTCAACTCATAATCCTTGCTCAAACGTCGAAAACGATTGAGCCATCCAAAAGTCCGCTCGACTTGAGGGGGCGACAACCAGGATGAAAGCAAAATAGGCTCTTAGGTTCCAGCCGCAAATCCCCTTGAAAAAATAGAGAGAAAGAGGGAGCTTGTTGAAAATAAACTCTTTAGATAGAAAAAAACTACCACTGGATATCCGTTTAATGGTAAAAAAGAACGGTCTCGTAAAATTAACAAGACCGGATTAATAAATGCTGCCGACATTTTATCAAACATTGCTGGAAAAATACCTGACGCCCTCACAACTAATAACTCTGAAAATGCTGGTGTGGTTGCTACAACAACAAAAGCAAGTGAGGATAGAAAGACTGGCGGCAGCCTTACCTTTACCGATCCAACAGAACAGTCGGCGGCGACATTTGCAGAGATTTTTAAGTCTGAATGCTTTGAGCGTAGTCCTGCTGTGGTTTCCCCTGATTGAAGAGATTCTCAAAAGACATTTTCAACCCCAGTCACAACTGATTATTGCGCTGGATAGAACGCAGTGGAAAGAAAACAATGTGTTGATGGTTAGTGCAATTTATCAAAGAAGGGCGTTGCCAATATTTTGGCTGTTGCTGGAGAAAGATGGCAGCAGCAATCTTACAGAGCAACAAAAAGTGTTACGTCCAGTAATTCGGTTATTAAGAAAGTATAATTTAGTTGTACTAGGGGATAGAGAATTTCATAGCGTAGAACTAGCATATTGGTTGCAAAAACAGCAAGTTAACTTCGTGTTACGTCAAAAACAGGACACTACATTTCGCCAACAAAGACAAAAGTTTCAACCATTAAGTAGTATTGCTATTTATCCAGGCATCCGGCAATTCTACACTGATATCAACCTCACCCAAAAAAAGGATTTGGTCGCTTCAATTTAGCCGTGTACTGGAAAAGAAAGTATCGCGGGAAGCAAGCTTGTTGAGGCTTGGTATTTATTAACCAATCTCTCCGACTTAAAAACTGCAATTCATATATATAGTCAAAGGTTTGGCATTGAAGCCATGTTCCGTGATTGTAAGAGTGGCGGTTACAACTTGGAGGGTTCTAAAGCTTCACCAGATAGACTTGTGCGGTTAATTCTATTAATTGCTATATCTTTAACTTCTGCATGGTTGCAAGGGCAAAGAACTCTTTTACAGAGACAACAACCTGATGTTTGTCGTCCTCAAGAAAAAGGTAGATCACGCAAAAGACATAGTAGTTTTTGGATAGGCTTATACGGACAAAACTGGATAGTTGCTTTTCATAAGTGTCAGGAATGGGTTGAAGAATTCATTGGTTCCATTCGCAATAAGCAAGGATTTTATCAAAGGGGTTTAAGGTCTATGACGCTTATACAGCAAGCCCTCTAGCTTCATTGTCGCCCCCTGAACCGCTCGACAATCCAACGCTTAGGTAATCGTTCAAATGTCTTCGATGTGCGTTCGATCACCTCTACGCGAACTTGTTCTCCACAAACTTGCTTTACCGCCTGAGCAAAGTTTTCTCCCGAATAACCAGAGTCTACCCAAACAACTTCAAGGCGGGACAATTCTTTAGCAGCCTCATGCAACACGACTACAGCCCCTAAACGTTCTGAAGCGTTAGCTTCGGTCACTAAAACCCTAATCAACAAGCCTTGAGAGTCTACGACGATATGGCGCTTACGCCCTTTAACCTTTTTGCCACCATCGAAACCGTAGACCACCCTTTTTTTTCGGTTGTCTTCACCGCTACTCGAATCAGCAATTGCAACAGTAGAGTGTTCGTCTCGTCCTAGCTTCTGCCTCAGTTGATGGCGCACATTGTCGTGAATTTGTTGCCAGATGCCTTTGCGCTGCTATTTCTGGAAGTAGCCATAGACAGTAGTGTAAGGAGGTAGGTCATGCGGCAGCATTTCCCACTGACAACCAGTGCGTTGAACATAAAAAATGGCATTGAGAATTTCTCGAAAATCTACTGATACCGGATGTCCAAAGCCTTTGTGCAAAATTTCACAAACTTCGGGCTCATCCCAGCTTTTGGTGATCCAGTAATTTATGCAGGTGAAGCCAGATTCTATTTTGCTCAACTTGCCAATAAGAACGGCTCATCCCAGCTTTTGGTGATCCTATGGCAGGATCGAGATATCTACCTTCAAGAAATTAATCAGGTTTGGAATTCCTTCAGCATCTTCTACCCGATCCAACACACCTTCAACTCGATACTTGGGAGCTCGAGCGTGCAACTGGACACCTCAGCTTAACAGTTTCCTCAACACAAATCAGTGTTCCATGCCCAGTGTGTCAGGGATTGACTTCACGAGTGCATAGTCGTTACGAACGCACACTGCAAGACTTACCCTGTGTCAACTACAGTATGTCTTTGCGGCTCCTGGTGCGCAAGTTCTTCTGCATCAATACAGGCTGTAGCCGCCGCATCTTCACGGAGCGACTGCCTACCGTAACTGCTCCCTGGGCACGCCGAACCTATCGATTAGCCCAACGATTAATCGCTACTGGCTTAGCACTTGGAGGTGCGGCTGGAGAGCGATTGAGCCACCAATGGAGCAGTGGTGTCAGCGACAGCACTCTTTTGTCCCTCCTGTCCAAACAAGCATTACCGCCGATTGCACCCGTTAAGACTGTGGGGGTGGATGATTTTGCATTTCGCAAAGGGCAAAATTATGGCACGATTCTGGTAGATTTAGATCGGCATCGTCCTATTGCACTGCTCGAAGACCGAGAGGCAAACACCTTAGCCGAATGGCTCCAGCAGCATCCAGGTGTACAAGTGCGGTTCAAGCGATCGTTCCAAGTCATACAAACAGGGCATGACACAAGGGGCACCCGATGCGATTCAAGTCGCCGACCGATTCCATCTGCTGCAAAATTTAGCTGAGATATTGGAGCGTTTTTTTGCCACGCGCAGCCAGGCGCTAAAAGCGGTAGATCTCGCTTATCACCGTACCCTCAGTGCGATGGTTGTTGCACCATCCAAACCATCTATAACTACTCAACAAGCACAACAGCGTCGTGAAAGGCGGCTGGCTAACTACGAGCAAGTCCACAAACTACGGCAACAAGGCTTCAA
>NZ_RSCK01000102.1:0-8020 GCF_003991895.1 Chroococcidiopsis cubana SAG 39.79 | reverse complement strand
TTTAGCAAGTAGTCCAGATGGAAGTTCATCGATTAAGCTGTATTGAAAAATACATTTTACACCAGAAACTCGGAAGAACCCATGGAGATTGATTTGTCGAACTTACCGAGTCGATCGTGCCCCAAACAGCTAGAAATCATTCGAGTTAAGGATCGAACCGCCCTTGAAAGCTGGTTGCGGATTGGTGCGAGCGGGTTTGATATTCCTGTTGAATTGGTCAAAGAGCTTAGGAATTAGTCCAATTCCTATACCCCAAAGTAGCCCCAGAAAGATCGGAAACACGCCTGTATTCCCATCAAGCGACCAGGGAAAACCCCACTCCTGTATCTGCTTGAGCTGCGAGTAAAGGTCAGCTAGCACAATTAGAGTGTCATGAGCGCCGTAAGAAATCAGCGGTACGATCGGCGCTGACTCGATTAGAGCTAACTTAATAAATGCCTTATTGTTTGTCAGATGAATTCGATTTCGCATTCCGTAGGGACGAAACAAATCTTCTGCTCCTCCTGGGTAGACAAGTAGTGCCGCATCCTGCTTAAGTGCCGCACGAGCCATTTTCGGATGAGCTATAATTGCCCCAACTTGCGAACCTGGTCGAGCGAAAATCGGGGTTTGCCAAGCCGAGGTGTGCATCAAGGCGTAGGCTAATCGTTCGTAACCAAATTGACTAAACCAGTCATACAGAAACATTGATGTATCTGGTGAAGCCAAGCCGCCATTATGAGAGCCAACGAGCAATACCTTACCAGTTGATGGTATGTGATGCCAGCCTTCAGTTTGGACTCGGAAGTAGTTATGGTAAAACCATTTCCAGAGCGGCATCCAAGCTTTAATCGCTTCAGGATTGCGCTCTGATAAAGACCAACCATCGAATCTAGGCTTAGAAGTTGTGGCGCTATGACTTGTTGTACCTGTGACAATGCTTAGCTTTTCTAATAGATCCCACTGTTGAGAGATATTATCATTGCTGCCCCAGTTATGTCCAAAAATGCTCAAAATGCTTCCAATAGTTAGTTATAGCTCTTAATCATTCTATACACGGCATTCAACTATGGGAGCATAAATATTTGTGATTAAATATTTGTGATTAAATGCATTTTTAACGCTAGATGCGTGGGCGTGCAGAGTTAACCAATCGTCCTTGGAATTGGAATGACATTACTATCTATTCCACACTTGTGTAGGACACGACCAAAATAACTATGAAAAAGCTCATTCTTCGGTCGATCTTCGTCATTCTGGTACTATGTGGATTGATGGGGTATGCCGCTGTAAACAGCCCAGCGTCTGCTTCAGACTGCGCGATCGCCACCCATTCTGTCCCTATTAGCAATGGAACGTTGTCTTACAATCAGGTCGGCACTGGACAACCGATCTTACTGCTGCATGGACTATTTGCCAGCAAAGAGCAGTGGGACAGTATGATGTGTCAGTTATCTAAGGCGGGTTATCGGGCGATCGCTCCCGATCTACCAGGCTACGGCAACAGCACAGGATTCGCAACGAGAGACTATGCCCTAGAGAATCAGGTTGAACTGCTGCACCAGTTAACGAATCAATTAGGCATTCGCTCCTTTGATGTAGCAGGGAGTTCGATGGGGGGA
Organism: Chroococcidiopsis cubana SAG 39.79; assembly: GCF_003991895.1. Taxonomy (NCBI): domain Bacteria; kingdom Bacillati; phylum Cyanobacteriota; class Cyanophyceae; order Chroococcidiopsidales; family Chroococcidiopsidaceae; genus Chroococcidiopsis; species Chroococcidiopsis cubana. Next base: position 6,419 of record NZ_RSCK01000102.1, on the reverse strand, counting down.
GCGATCGCCACCCTTTACAGCCAGCGTTACCCTCAACAGGTGCGTAGTCTTGCGTTTATCGGTGCGCCATTAGGTGCGATCGATTGGGCTGCGAGCGTCAGAAATTCCATCTTGGACGGCATAAACCCTTTTATTCCAATCACCAAAGAACAGTTTGACTTGGAAATTAGCCTGCTGTTTGTCACGCCTCCCACCATCCCTGATACTGTTAAAACAGAGAGAGTAAACGACTACAATACTCGTAACCGTCACTATCAACAGATTTGGGATATCGTGAACCTGTACGACAAGGTTCTCTGTCAGAGGCGATCGACTCAGCTTCCCACCCTTGCTATCTGGGGCACAGAAGACAAGATTTACGACATCAGTGGAGCCGAGCGGCTGCAACGCTGTATTCCCGAAAGCCAAACGGTCCGATTACCAAAGGCAGGACATCTACTGCTGATGGAAAATTCAGAGGAGGCAACTGCGGATTACTTAAAATTTCTGGTTGGGTTGCAAAAACTAGTTTGGTAGGTAAGGATTTGAGCATGGATCGTTCTCAAATTTTCTGAAAAAGAGCCGCCCCTAATAGCCACATTCGCTTGCTACACGAGCGAGACAGTTGATTACTGAAAGCTGACTGTTGTAAAAGTCAATGTACAAAAAGCCAAATCAAATCAATTAACTTAAATCACATAATTATCTGGTTGCGAAGAGTATGACAGTTAAACAAATTGAGAAACTTAAAACTCCTAAATTTATTCAACAAATTGAATCAACCCTAAAACCAATGGAGTTTTTGGCTCGGTGTGCCAAGAATTATGGAGAGCTGTTTTTTACTAATTCTTTTGGCGATCTAGAAACTTTAGTTGTCAGTCATCCCCAAGATCTTCAAGAGTTATTTAATCCTACAAATAAAATTCTTGATGCTCCAGGTGCTGCTAATGAAATCTTCAAACCTCAACTTGGAGAAAACTCATTAATTGTACAAGATGGAGAACGTCATCAGCGTCAGCGAAAGCTAATGATGCCTCCTTTTCATGGCGAACAGATGCTCAATTACGGGCAACAGATTTGTGAGATTACCCAACAAGCGATCCGATAGCTCAAACCAGGCGAAATCTTCATTGCTCGTCATCTCAGTGAAGACATTACCATGAAGATTATCTTAAAAGTAGTTTTTGGCATTGCTGATGAATTCAGGTTTGAAAAACTGAAAAATTTAATGACAACTTGGCTGGGTTTGACTAGTTCACCACTCAGCGTCAGTGTTTTATTGCTTCCAGCCTTGCAGAAGGATTTAGGTTCCTGGAGTCCTTGGGGAAAATATCTTCGTTTGCGACAACAAATTGATGAAAAATTGATGGCGGAAATATTAGAGCGTCGCCAACAAGTACGATCGCGTGGTTTTGATATTCTAAGTTTGCTAATGGAAGCAAAATATGAAGATGGAGAGGCTATGAGTGATGCCGAATTAAGAGATAATCTCTTAACTTTACTCAATGCTGGTCACGAAACTACTGCTACTGCGATCGCTTGGGCTTTGTACTGGATTCATCAACAACCAGAAGTCTATGAGAAAGTGTTGCAGGAGTTGCAAGGTTTAAATACTCCCGACCCGATGAGAATTGCTCAACTTCCTTATCTAACAGCAGTTTGTCAAGAGACTTTGCGGATTTATCCTATAGTTCTTTTCACTTTTCCTAGAATGACTGTACGCTCTGTTAATTTAAGGGGATATCACGTTGCTTCTGGGACATATGTGACACCTTGTATTTACCTAACTCATCGCCCTTGAAGACTTATATCCTCAACCACTCAAATTCCAACCAGAAAGGTTTATTAATCGGAAATACTCATCTTATGAATTTTTACCCTTTGGAGGAGGTTCTCGTCAATGTTTAGGTCAAGTGTTTATCCTATTTGAAATGAAACTAATTTTAGCAACAATTCTCTTAAATTCTCAGTTAAAATTAGAAGAGAAAGCTCCCGTTACTCCAGCACGTCGAGGTTTTTTAATGGATCCTCAAGGTGGAGTAAAAATGAGTAAGAGCGATCGCTCCTGCTCGTTAGACAATAACTGTTCAATGTATATATGAACTCTCATGAATCAGAGTGATGGATAAAGCCTATGCTTCAAAAAGTTGTCATCATTGGAGCCGGTCCGGCTGGATTGTTACTTGCTCATTATCTATTGCGTCGGCGCAAGTATTGCGTTGAGCTTTACGAGCGACGTTCCGATCCGCGTGTGGTAGATGCATCGCAAGACCGCACGTTTCCGATCTCGCTTCAGGAACGGGGGAGAAAGGCAATTCGCGCTCTGGCTGGGTTAGAGGAGGCAATCGCCCAAGCTGGTGTGTTTTGTAATGGATCGGTAATGCATCGCAAGCAGGGCAAAGCTCGTAAGATTTCGCGTGCAACCCCGCTGCTGACGATCGATCGCAATCGCCTGGTGATGATTCTCTTGCAGCACTTAACCCAAACCTACTCGTCAGAACAGCTCCTAGTTAAGTTTGGCTATCAGTGCGTCCAAGTGGATAGGAGAGCCAAGACCGTGACGTTGCAGATGGGGCAGGGTGAGGCTTTTGCTGTTGCATACGACGCTCTTGTTGCAGCAGACGGGGCGCGATCGCACGTTCGTGACTATTTAGCTCAGGATGCCGGTTTGCAGTGCGAACAAAACTACGTACCAGATGCATATAAGTCGGTGTTTCTCTCCCGATTAAATCCAGCTTTAGGGTTGGAGCTAGAGCATGACAAGATTCATGGATGGAATCGGGATAATAAGACGCGGATGCTGATGGTGCCTCAGCCTGGAGAGCGGCTCAATGGGGTAATTATTTTTGATGCCCAGGAAAATCCGCTTTCCAGTTTATCTACCAAAGAAGAGGTTTTGACGTTTTTCCAAGAGAACTTTCCCTTGTTTGGGCAGTTGATGTCTCAGGAGGAGGCAGAAGCGTTCTTGCATCGTCCGGTGGGACGGGTATTAACCGTAAGTTGCGCTCGTTTTCATGATGGTGATAGTATTTTGCTGATTGGGGATGCAGCTCATGCAGTATCGCCGTCGATTGGGCAGGGGTGTAATGCCTCATTGGAAGACGTACTGATTTTTGGGCAGTTGTTAGAGCAGTACGAGGATGATTGGGAGCTGGTGTTACCCGCCTTTTCCGAACAACGAGTTCCTGATGCCCATGCGCTGGGAGAATTGTCAAACTATTCGTTTCCACGCACCAAGACGTTAGTCTTGGAGTTTTTCTTACGGTTGACGATGAGCAGGCTGCTGCATAGATGGTTTCCTAAGTGGGTGAAGCCGTTTGTCTTCGATCTGGTGCTAGATCGGGATTTGTCCTATTCCCAGGTGTTGAACCTTAGCCAGGGCTGGATTAATAAGGTCAAGCGATCGTCGCCTCATGCCTCGTGAAATACCAATAAGACTGGCGCATTTGCGATCGCGATCGGTCATTTGTTATTTGTATTTTTACTACTCCCCACCGCCTACTCCTTACTTACATTTAGAACAAGCGAGTTAGAAATTGCCTGGAGAACTGCAAAACATGACTGGAGCAAACACAGATCGGCTTACTAGTTAATTGCTCTTTTCCATTCTTTAAAAGATTTGACTATTTTCTGAAAAAAATTAATAGAAGGATAGCAGACTAAAATAAAACAATGAAATACGCAGTTATATACTATTACGAGACAATTAGACCTTTTATTATCAGTCGTGTCATAAAAATTAGGATTAAGATCAACGCGATCGCCGTGTGGTAATACATGATAACGATCTACGTAAATGCTTTCACTATCTTTATAACCTTTAACATCGCAAGTTAAAGGGCTTGCCAAAAAATACTCAACTCCGTAATACTTTTTTGAAATTTCCGCAACGTTCTTTGCTGATTCTAAGCTGCCAATTTCAAGAATAGGAAAGACTGGCATCTCACAAGTAACTTTAGCTTTGTTACAATTAAATCCTTTTAAATCTTGGCTGCTCCACAAAAAACCACTTTCGATAAAGGTGTCCTCAAATAATTCAGGAAAAGAAGAATTAATTTCAGTTAGTTCGTAAGCTTGATATTGATTAGTACACATCAAGAATAGATAAATAGTATTTATTTAACGCCGCTTTATAAGAACCATTTTTACACTTCAAAAGAGAACCAAATTGCTGAAATATAGCAACATATAGCCAAACAAATACTTAATTAGCATAGGAAGCACGAACGCTGCCGATTTGGAATTTTGGCTCGTATTAGTGATGAAACACTATGCTAATGTCGAATATTTTCGCTAGATGCTATTTCCATAAAAAAGACTTTTATAGTATCTTTCGAGCAAGTGGTTATGTTAACAAAGCTCCACTTTCAGTATTAACGATACTCCGAGCGTGACAACTAGAGCTCTGGCATTTAGCGAACTTATCACCGTATTACCAAAATTATTTCTTAAAATTTCTTTTCAACAGTAATTCGTTGAATAATTTGCCTTCGCATTTCTAACAAAGGTTGATTTTGAGTTTGTACACTTTTGACAACAAGAGGGTTAACTGGTTGTGAGAGAGCCACTGGTGAACGGAGCTTCTAAATTGTATTCCATTGATGACTGAATCTCTTGAGCTACTACCTCTCCAAATAGCTCAGATGCTAACACCAATCCCAAATCAATTCCATCCGCCCCTCTAGCTGTAATTCGATTGCGATCGCAAACAACTCGTTGTGCAACTGTTTCTATTCCAAACATCGTTAACAATTGCATAGAATCCCGATCGGTTGTAGCGCGATATCCTTGAAGTAAACCTGCGGCGGCTAGCAATAGCGAACCCGTAGAAACTGAGGTCACATAACGAGCGCGATCGCCCTGAGTTTTCAAGAACTGGAGAAATTCATCATCTTTCAGTTTGGTATTGACACCCAGACCACCAGGAACGAATAACACATCTAGAGTTGGCGAAAGCGAGAAGCTTGTATTAGGCAAGAGAGTCAGACCAGATTCAGAGTAAATCGGATCGCGAGTTGGAGCTAATAAATAGACCAAAGCATTCGGTAGACGAGAAAAGACTTCATAGGGTCCGGCGAAATTTAATTGCGTCAAATTTGGGAACAAAACCATTCCAATCTTAATTGAGGTTGTGAGTTGTCGGTCGATCATGCTGGATAAAGTATTCTTGGATTAAGGAAGGGTGAGAGCTGAAACTTCAAATACGTATCTTCTGGAGAGGTGCATTGCAAAATTTGCGGTGACTGCCGCTTCTTGGCTCTGTTTTCGGGTTCGTAAACCTTCTAATAGTTCTCTAACCAGAACAACAACCTTCTTCTAGAGGAGTTAGAAACGCGTGCATTTATAAATTCTTTAAAACATTGTTGGCTTCTTTGTCAAGAGAAACAATTTTGAATGTTTATTGAATTCATTTTGTCCGTTCAAATAGTTTGGGAATGGATCGTTCCCATTTTTATAAATTTTCTAAAACGATAGCAACAGCAATTGAATAATCGGTTTTATAGCGAGAAAATTTAAACCGATCTTAGCGGTAAGCTTCAAACGTTGGGTGCGTCGAGCGATATAGTCATCGCGAGCGCAATTGGGCAAATAATTTAGCTGGAATGGCACGCTTGTTAAGCCCAAGCACTTGATTTATCATAGTTTCAATCTTAATCATGCTTAAGTAGTCAGGAAAAGGGTTGTGTTGTTTTGGGTGAAAGTGGTCTCGAATTGGTCCAAAGGCAGAGAGAAATCGTTGCGTTTGCCCTGGGGATTTAAATCGCCGCATCCGTCGCTCTCGCACTCTTGTAGGCTGATGAGAGTTTTCACAAAGGTTGTTTAATCCTTTATGCTGTCGATGCTCCACGCTCTTGAGCACTTGTTTCTTTGCCGCTGCGTAACTCTTGAGTTGGTCGGTCACAATTACGCGGGGTACGAAGCCTTGTTTCTTCAAGAGTTTGCGGAAGAATCGATGTGCCGCCCTTGTATCTCGATGTCGTTGCAGCAGGACATCCAGCACGTTCCCTTCCGCATCCACTGCCCGCCACAGATAATATTGCTGTCCTTCGATCGTGACTACCACCTCATCCAGATGCCATTTATCAGCTAGGTAAGGACGTTTGCGCCGCAGTTGATTCGCGTATTGCTGCCCAAATTTCTCACACCATTCCCGAATCGACTCGTAGGTTACCTCAATCCCACGGTACAGCATCATTTTCTTGATATCCCGATAGCTGAGTGGGAAGGTGTAGTAGAGCCAAACACAGTAACTGATGATTTCGGCGGGAAAGCGGTGACGAGAATACATGAACCCAACAAGAACAATCAAGGCGTAATTCTGTATTCTACCTCTTCCCTCAAGTTAAATTGACAATACCTTCGATTGCTAGAGCATTTTCTAGTCTACTGAGGTACAATAACAGCAATGAGTAAACCAGCCACGTAGATCTTCAACAGAG
>NZ_RSCK01000101.1:0-20452 GCF_003991895.1 Chroococcidiopsis cubana SAG 39.79 | reverse complement strand
TTTATTCTGTTTGTATCATTCTCTAGCGCTTTTGAGCCTACCGCTTGATGCTTCAAGCTCTCAAAAAGCAGCTTGGCTCAATTGTGTTAACATTAACCAAGAAAAGATGCAGAAATGGGCAGAACACGCCCCCATGAATTATCTACATAAATTTCATCTAGTTGAGGCAGAAAAAGCGCGAGTCTTAGGGCAATTTTTTGAGGCTGAAGAGTTTTACGAGCGAGCGATCGCGGGTGCTTCTGAGCATGAGTTTATCCAAGAAGAAGCATTAGCCTATGAATTAGCTGCCAAATTTTACCTCTCTCGCGGTCGGGAAAAAATTGCCCAAGCCTACATGAAAGAGGCGCACTACTGCTACGATCGCTGGGGCGCAACCGCTAAAGTTAAAGATTTAGAAAAACGCTATCCACAACTGCTCAACACCAACCTAGTTCGGCAATCACATTCAATCGTGACCGATGAAACGATCCGTCATCCCACTGCGGCGATCGATTTGGCGGCGGTGATGAAAGCGGCTCAAGCTCTCTCAGAAATAATCCATCTCGATCAACTGATTGCCACGTTGATGCAGGTGGTAATCGAAAATGCAGGAGCCGAAACTGGCGCTCTGGTTCTCCTGGAAGAGGATCAACTCACTGTGATGGCTCAATGTAGCGGAAGTAGACAGTGTGACCTAGAAAAGCTTGCTGTTGCTGACTGTGCAAAGATTCCTGTCTCCGTCATTCACTCGGTAGAACGTACTCAAGAAACTTTGGTGCTTGATGATGCAGTCAGCGAACTGCCTTTTTCAACTGATCCTTACATTCAAAAGCAACAGACGCGATCGCTTCTCTGTATGCCAATTCTCCAGCAAAAGCAGCTGATCGGCATCCTTTATTTGGAAAACAATCTCAGTGCTGGAGTGTTTACTAGCGATCGGTTACAAGTTCTCAACCTGTTGATGGCTCAGGCAGCAATTTCACTGGAGAATGCTCGGCTGTATGAACGGTTAGCAGACTATGCCGAAACACTGGAAAGGAAAGTAGAAGAGCAAACTCAAGCCTTGCAGCAGGAGATTGCTGAACGTCAACAAACCGAAGCCGCATTGAGACAAAGTGAAGCAAATTATCGCAACCTGCTCCAAACCGCGAATTCAATCATCATTCGCTACGATCCGCAAGGACGGATTCACTACATCAACGATTATGGGGTAAAACTTCTGGGCTATGAAGAACATGAGATTTTAGGGCGAACCTTATTTGAAACAATCATTCCAGACATCGAAATCTCTGGACGCGATGTCAAACCCTTTGTCCATAATTTACTTCGTAATCCTCAATTGTACCCGCAAGGCGAGGGTGAAAACCTGTGTCGAGACGGTCGGCGAGTTTGGGTTGTTTGGTCGAATCAAGCTATCTTCAATGAACAGGGAGAGGTCGTTGAAATCTTATCAGTTGGCAATGACACCACCCAGCGTAGACAAGCAGAAGAGGCATTACAACGCAGTGAAGCCAAGTTCCGGGCTATCTTTGAAAACTCGCAGATTGGCATCTTCCGAAACCGCATCTCGGATGGATTGATTCTCGAAGCCAATCAACGCTTTGCCAATCTGTATGGCTTTGATTCACCAGAGGAGATGATTGGGCAGGAACACACTACAGGCTACTATGTAAATCCCAGCGATCGCCAAAAAGCCATTGAGTTGCTGAAGCGTGATGGGGAACTGCGGAGCTTTGAAGCACAGATGCGAAAACGAGATGGGACATTGTTCTGGGGACTTTTCTCTTCTTATCTGAATGCAGACGATGATTACATCGAAGGCGTGATTGCAGATATTAGCGATCGCAAACGAGCAGAAGTCGCTCTACAAACGAGTGAAGAACGACTACGCTTAGCATTAACCGCTTCAAATCAAGGACTCTACGATCTCGATTTAAAAACTGAAGAAAGAATTGTTAACCCAGAATACGCTTTAATGCTGGGCTACAATCCAGCAACATTCCACGAAACCATTTCTGAATGGATTGCTCGTTTGCATCCTGATGACAGAGAATCAGTTGTCGCAACCTACCGTGCTTACATTGCTGGAGAAATCCCCAGCTTTCAAGTAGAGTATCGCCAGCGTACCCAGGATGGTCAGTGGAAATGGACTCTTTCTGTTGGCAAAATTGTTGCCTGGGACGAATCAGGTCAATCCATCCGAGCGTTGGGAGTTGTTACGGATATCGACGATCGCAAACAGGCAGAAGCAGCATTGCAAGCCTCTGAAGCAGAACTGCGAGCGCTCTTTTCAGCCATTCCCGATCCGCTGTGTGTTTACAATGCTAAAGGGCAAGTGATCGACGCAATCCCAGGAAATCCGTCATATAAACAGTCGCATAGGGAGGAGTGTATTGGTAAAACACTGCATCAACTCTATGCTCAGGAACAAGCTGATGAATTCCTGAATTATATTCAGCAGGTGGTGAGAACCCAACAAGTACTTACAGTTGAATACAGCCAGTGGATCGATGGACGAGAGATCTGGTTTTCGGCTCGAATTGCCCCGATTCGGCACGAACAGGTGATTTGGTTGGCGCGAGACATTACGCTGCAAAAGCAAGCAGAAGCAGCCTCGATTCTAGAAGAGCGCAACCACATGGCACGGGAAATCCACGACACTTTAGCACAGGCGTTTACAGGAATTATCATTCATACTCGCTCTGCCTCCGATGAGGTAACGGCGAATCCAGAAAAAGCGCAAACTCTCCTCACTCAGATCCTTGACTTAGCCCGTTCTGGACTTGCGGAGGCACGTCGTTCAGTAGAGGCACTACGCCGCCCATACCTTTTGGAGAACGGTAACTTACAGGATGCTTTAAGGCGTCTTGCGGCTCAACTGGACTCCTCGATCGCAACCCAAGTCGTCTACGAAGTCATTGGTACACCCTATTCCCTATCCTACGATTTGGAAAGTAATCTGTTTCGGATTGGGCAGGAAGCTCTGACCAATGCAATCAAACATGCCAAGGCAGATGAAATTCGCATTGAACTGATCTACGAACCGACCCAATGCAGCTTGCGAATTCAAGACGATGGGCAGGGATTTGAGGTAGAAAACCAGGCGATGCGGAATGGCTTTGGTCTAATCGGAATGGCAGAACGGGCTGAGCGCATTAGAGCTGAATTAACAATTCAAAGTAATCTAGGGCAAGGGACAAAGATCGTGGTATCTATTGATCGGGAGTAAGTTAGCATGAGTCAGCCCAGTTGTATTCGTGTTCTTGTTGTGGACGATCATCCTGTTGTCCGTCAGGGTTTGATCGGGATGTTAGAGAAGGCTCCAGATATCGTCATTGTGGGTCAGGGGCGAAATGGGCATGAGGCGATCGCAGTGTTTCAGCAACAACAGCCTGATGTGACTTTGATGGATTTACGGATGCCTGAGATGGAAGGTGTCCAGGCGATTACGGTGATTTGTAATGGGTTTCCCAACGCCCGGATTATTGTGCTGACCACGTATGACACTGATGAAGAGATTTATCGAGGATTGCGAGCCGGAGCAAAGGGGTATTTACTAAAGGACTCTGAGCCAGAGGAACTATTGACAGCCATTCGTACCGTAAATAGGGGGCAACAGTATATTCCCCCTAATGTGGCTGCCAAGCTAGTACAGCGGATGACTAGTCCAGAATTGAGCGATCGTGAGATAGAAGTTCTCCAGTTAATTGGACAGGGCATGAGCAATCAGGAAATTAGCACGGCTCTAACGATTAGTGAAAGTACGGTGAAGACTCATATCAACCGAATTTTAAGCAAGCTAGATGTCAAAGACCGCACCCAGGCAGCCATTATAGCGTTGAAACGCGGAATTGCTAGCTTGTGAAAGCAAGATAGTAATGCTACCTGGGTTAACAATCAGAGCTAGTCGTCCGTTTGCAGCGTGAAATTTTGGTCTGTGAAGTTAGGCAATCAAACCTAAGTTTGATTTGAATATCAACTTAAGCTTGATTCATCCTACCCCCCCAAATTGACTAACTCTCAATTATTTTGTTGATTAAAATACAGACCTTAAATTGATTACAATCCTAAGCAAGCCTTATACATTAGACTCATACAAACGATTACAGGGTTGAAGGAGAGATTTCAGAGTGCTTCTCACACGATGAAACTCTTTTCTTCAAGGGTTTAGAATGAGCGATGTTATTCCTGGTGATGCACCTAGCAATCACAATCAATTAGTTGTACCCCCTTCTGAGCAAGACCATCGGCAAGGATCATTAAATGCCCGCGTTGTACTTGTTGAGTATGGGGATTATCAATGTCCTCAATGTGGTGAACTTTATACCTTAATCAAGGCAATTCAACGACAGCTTGAGGCGACCCTATTTGGGACAGATTTTCTATGCTTTGTATTCCGGCATTTTCCTCAACCTCACATCCATCCTCAAGCTCAAAAGGCAGCAGCAGCGATAGAAGCAGCAGGGGCACAAGGTCAGTTTTGGCAGATGTACGAAATCTTACTGGAGCATCAACAAGAGTTAGGAAATGGCTACCTTGCCGAGTACGCTGATCGTTTAGGACTTGACGTTCCTCAATTTCTGCGAGATATCGCAAGAGGGACATATCTCGATCGCATTAATCAAGACATCGAAAGTGGAATACGCAGCGGAGTGACCGACGCTCCAGCTCTATTTATCAATAACACTCGGTATACCGGAGGCTGGACAATAACAGAGTTAATGGCAGCCATTGTCGCTGCAAGTCACTAAGCTCTATTCATAACTCGTCAACGTTAGTAATAGACGAAAACAGTTTCGTTATTTCATTGAGGATAGTTCTATGACGCATTCCCTAGTACAAAGCAGAAATAATTCTGAGCATGAAGGAACACCTCAGACTGATTCTCTTCGCGACTCCTCAGTTAATCATGCCCTGATTGCGATCGCGCAAGAAGTTGCTGAGTTGCTGAGACAAACTTACCCGATACAAACTGATGAAATTGAAACAGGAGAAACAGTCTGAAAGCAGTCAAGAATTGAAACTCAAGACTCTTTAGATAGATAGAACCAGGAGTATTTAATCATGGTCAAAGAGCAAACTGTAGACGGACAAGCAAATTTACAAGCAACTACCAATTTGACACCAGCCCAGGAATCTTTGCAAGCACTTTGGGAAGAGCATTTACAGTACGAGTTCGGCACTCACAGTACTGAAGATGCCCTCGCTACGATGGTTGAAGATGCTTACGTTAACCACATCCCGGTAATGACTGGGGGAGTCGAGAAACCAGCACTGCGCGAGTTTTATTCCAAATACCTCATTCCACAGATCCCGCCAGATCTCCAGCTAGTTCCAATTTCGCGCACGATCGGAACGGATCAACTCGTCGATGAAATGATGGCTACGTTCACTCATACGATCCAGATGGACTGGATGCTACCTGGCGTTGCTCCAACCGGGAAACGAGTGGAAGTGCCAGTCGTTGCGATTATTCGGTTTCGTGACGGCAAGTTAGTCCACGAACACATTTACTGGGATCAGGCAAGTGTATTGGTTCAAGTCGGCTTGCTCGAGCCGAGTACACTTCCCGTCGTGGGCGTTGACAGTGCGCGTAAGGCGATCGATCCCAACTTACCTTCAAACACACTAATCGAGCGCGACTAAGTGTAGGAGCCAGCAAATATCAATGCCTAAACCCGCCATTTTGCAACCAGGATTGCAACTCGCCTGCCCCAGCCACGTTCTATACCCGTGATGAAAAAGGCTATCTAAATTATCCAGCCCTAGCAAAAGTTTAGAAACTTAGAAAACGAAACAACTCACATGAAAGTTTTGATTGTTCTTGCACACCCAGAGTCGAAAAGCTTTAACGGAGCAATGTTTCAGACAGCAATTGACACGTTCAAAGACTCTGGGCATGTTGTTCAATATTCAGATCTCCATACCATGAGATTTGACCCTGTATCCGATCGCCGCAACTTTACGTCTGTCAAAGATCCTGACTACTTTAAGCAGCAACTTGAAGAGATGTATGCAACTGAAGTTGAAGGATTCATTCCAGAAATTGAAGCTGAGATCCAAAAACTGGAATGGTGCGATCTGATGATTTGGCAATTCCCTTTGTGGTGGTTCAGTGTCCCTGCAATTTTGAAGGGGTGGGTCGATCGCGTCTTTGTTATGGGGCGTGTTTACGGTAATGGACATATTTATGAAACGGGCAGATTTCGAGGTAAGCAAGCAATGCTCTCGTTGACCACAGGTAGCACAGAAGAGGACTATCTTGCAGGCGGTTTTAACGGTGATATCCATGCTATTCTGCGCCCAATTCAGCGAGGGATGCTGCAATTCGCTGGTTTTGACGTTCTTGCTCCGCAGATTGTTTATGCCCCCGTTCGCCAAACAGATGCAGTTCGTCAACGTATCTTGAATGATTTTTCGCAACGATTGCGAACCATTGAACGTGAGTTGCCGATCGCCGTAGGTCAGTATTGATCGGCATGGAACTGGCGGGACTGGATTTATGGGGCACGCAGCTAGGATCGTACTCATCCTGGTTGTAGGAGGCGCTTCTTATTGCTGGCTCCTACACGTATTGCTCATTGAGTTTTTGACAAAGTGACACAGCCATTCATAACAAGAGGTAACTATCATGATGCTGAAAGACAAGGTTGCTTTGGTGACTGGCGGAACATCAGGCATCGGTCGAGCAACCGCGATCGCATTCGGTGCTGCTGGAGCAAAGGTAGTATTCTCCGGTAGACGCGACGCAGAAGGTGAAACAACTTCTGCGATGATTCGTGAGACAGGAGCGGAGTGTTTGTTTGTACGATCGGACGTATCCGATGAAGCAGAAGTTCAAGCTTTAGTCGATAAAACGATCGCCACCTACGGCAGACTCGATTGTGCCTTTAACAATGCTGGGATTGAGCCTCCTCTCAAACCACTGCACAAACAATCGATTGAGGATTTTGACAAACTGATGTCGATTAATGTGCGGGGGCTGTTCTTGTGTATGAGATACGAGATTCAACAGATGCTCAACCAAGGATCAGGTGTGATTATCAATAATTCGTCAATGGGTGGGTTAATTGCGTTTCCAGGAATATCTCCCTATATTGCCAGCAAACACGCGGTAATGGGGCTGACACGCTCTGCTGCACTCGATTATGCCAAACAAGGTATTCGGATTAATGCTGTCAATCCTGGACTGATTGCTACTGCAATGATGGATCGACTGAGTAGTGGCTCGACTGATGATGTAGGGTCTACGGTTCCAATGGGTCGTATGGGTCAGGCAGCAGAAATTGCTCAAGCGGTTGTTTTTCTGTGTTCTGATGCTGCCAGCTACATTACAGGACAACCCTTCGCGATCGATGGCGGATATACAGCGAGTTAATTTTTGATGGTTGATGGTGGACTCACAGTGAATCGATCCATTTCGAGAGAGAACAACCGGACTTAATTTTAGGAGAAATAGAATGATACTTCAGAATAAGGTGGCGTTAGTCACTGGCGGAACTTCAGGAATTGGTCGTGCAACCGCGATCGCATTCGGTGCTGCTGGAGCAAAGGTAGTATTCTCCGGTAGACGCGACGCAGAAGGTGAAACAACTTCTGCGATGATTCGTGAGACAGGAGCGGAGTGCTTGTTTGTACGATCGGATGTATCGAGTGAACCAGAGGTTAAGGCGCTGATAGAGAAAACAGTCGCAACCTACGGAAGGCTAGATTTTGCCTTCAATAACGCTGGGTTTGGTACAGTCCCAAAGCCACTCCACGAGCAGTCTATTGAAGACTTTGACAGCACGATGGCGACTAACCTGCGGGGTGTGTTCTTGTGCATGAAATATGAAATTCAGCAGATGTTGACTCAAGGAGCAGGAGTCATTATCAACAACTCTTCAATATGGGGATTGATCGGGGCACCTGGAATGGGTCCTTATACTGCGAGCAAACATGCTGTGATAGGTCTCACTCGTTCTGCGGCGCTCGATTATGCCAAGCAAGGGATTCGGATTAATGCCGTTAATCCTGGCTATATTCGCGGCACAGAACTAGTTACTCCTAAGAGTCTCCAAGAGATGGGTATGACTTTAGAGCAGTTTGATTCGATGTTGTCGTCGAGCGTCCCGATGGGGCGTAGGGGTCAACCTGAAGAAATTGCTGCAACGGTTGTGTTCTTATGTTCTGATGCTGCGAGCTACATCACTGGACAACCCTTAGCGATCGATGGCGGATATACAGTGAGTTGATTTTTGATTGTCAATCGTGGAATCACAGTGAATCGACCCATTTCAAGAGAGAACAACCGGACTTAATTTTAGGAGAAATAGAATGATACTTCAGGATAAAGTGGCGTTAGTCACTGGCGGAACTTCAGGAATTGGTCGTGCAACGGCGATCGCTTATGCCCAACAACAAGCAAAGGTGGTGGTGGTGGGTCGTCGCATGAATGAAGGTGAAGAAACTGTTCGATCGATCAAGGAAGCTGGCGGAGAGGCGATTTTTGTGCAATCAGATGTCACGAAAGAAGCCGATGTTGAAGCAATGGTTGATAAAGCGGTTAGCGTTTTTGGTCGGTTAGATATTGCCTTCAATAATGCAGGAACTGTCGGCGAAAATCCCTCATTGATTGAGCAAACAGAAGCGGAATACGATCGCACCATAAACGTCAATGTCAAAGGTATTTGGTTGTCGATGAAGTATGAAATCGCTCAGATGTTGAAGCAGGGAAGTGGTGCGATCGTCAATACGGCATCTGCGAATGGAGTCGTTGCATTTCCTACCTTCCCCCTCTACACCGCGAGTAAAAGTGCAGTAATAGGCTTGACAAAAGCTGCTGCGCTCCAATATGCCAAAGCCGGTATTCGCATCAATGTCGTGGCACCAGCAGCAATCGAAACAGATATGTTTGAAGCAGCTACAGGTGGGCAGGATGAGGTCAGAGCTTACATAACAGGACTCCACCCGATCGGACGAATTGGAACACCGCTTGAAGTTGCAAATGCAGTCCTGTTTTTATCATCTGACCTGGCATCGTTCGTAACGGGTGAAACGTTGATGGTAGATGGTGGGTTGGTAGCGCAGTAGTCGATCGACAGTGCGAAACGTTGCGACCAAGTAGCGATCGACACCGATATGAATGCCGCAGACAGCGACTTTGCCGCGCCCTTGGTCGCTGTGGATAGGGTGACGAGGTAGCTGGCATGGTCTCTTATCTCGCCAGTTCTGAAGCTACTTTTGTTACGGGCGCGAGCCTCAAAATTGATCGCGGCTATACCGCTTGAACAACAGGTAATCCAAATCTGAGCGCCGAAGCTCAGGTCGAAGCAGATCAAAACTTTTACACGCGCAATCAAAGGAAAAGAGATGAAAATACGCTACGGGTTTCGACAGGTCGGCGATGTCGAAGTGTTCTACCGCGAGGCTGGGTCAAGCGACGCGCCAGTGATACTGCTGTTGCATGGCTTTCCAACCGCTAGCCACATGTTCCGCGACCTGATCCCTCTCCTTGCCGATCGCTTTCGGCTCGTCGCGCCGGATCTGCCTGGTTTCGGACAGACCAAGGCACCGCCGCGCGGGACGTTCGACTACACGTTCGACCGCCTTGCCGATGCGATTGAGGGCTTCACCGCTGCTTTGTCGCTCGATCGATATGTGCTCTACATCTTCGACTACGGTGCGCCAGTAGGACTGCGTCTGGCGATACGCCATCCTGAACGGATATCCGCAATTGTCTCGCAGAACGGCAACGCCTACCTCGAGGGTTTCAGTGATGAATGGGGGCCGTGGGAGACCTATTGGCGCGAACCGAGCGCAGCGAACCGGGAAGCCTGCCGACCCTCGCTCGCGCCGGACACAATCCGGAACTGGCAGTATGGTACCGGAGCCGATCCAAACCTTTTGTCGCCCGACGGCTACGAACTTGATATCGCCTACATGGGGCGGCCAGACGCGGAGGAGATCCAGCTCGATCTGATCCTCGACTACCGCAGTAACGTCGCGCTCTATCCAGCCTTCCAGTCCTACTTTCGCGAGCACCGTCCGCCGCTTCTCGCCGTTTGGGGCCGTCATGATCCGGCGTTTCTGCCTGCTGGTGCCGCCGCTTATCAGCGAGATCTCCCAGATGCAAAGATTCACCTGCTCGATGCCGGACATTTCGCGCTGGAGACACATGCGGAGGAGGTAGCAACTTTGATCCGCGCGTTCCTCGACAGTGCGATCGGTTCCACCACTGTGAAAATCTAACTCAGTAAAGGATGAAGTCATGACCCAAAAATATGGCCCCAAGACAACGGCCGACGAGGTGCTTTCCGGCATTGATCTCAAGGGAAAGCGATTTCTCATTACGGGTGCATCGTCGGGCATTGGACGCGAAACCGCCCGCTCACTGCTCTCTCACGGCGCTAGCGTCGTCGGCGCGGTCAGAAACCTCGCTAAAGCTGAGCCAGCCACTGCATCGGTTCGTGATGCCGCGTCGCAAGGAGGTGGCAGCCTAGAGTTGATCGAACTCGATCTGGCATCCTTGCAAAGCGTTCGTGCCTGTGCGGATAAACTGTTGGCTGACGGTCAACCGTTCGATGCCATCATCGCTAACGCTGGCGTTATGGCAACTCCGTTCGGTCGGACGATCGACGGCTTTGAAGTCCAGTTCGGGACGAACCATCTTGGTCATTTTGCCCTGATCGATCAGATCGAGCCGCTGCTCGCCGATAATGGACGGCTGGTGGTTCTGTCGTCGCTGGCGCATCGCGGTGCCGATATCGACTTAGACGATCCGAATTTTGAGCAGCAGGCGTACGATCCATGGGTCGCCTATAGCCGGTCGAAAACCGCCAATTCACTATTCGCTGTGGAGTTTGACAGGCGGCATCGCGATCGCGGCATTCGGGCTGCTTCGGTGATGCCTGGAAACAGTCTGACGGATCTACCCCGCCATTTCTCGCCGGAGGATTTGCAGGGACTTTTGCAGACTGTTGACGCAGCGCGCACCGAAGCGGGCCTGCCGCCGAAAGAGTTGAAAGAAATTCCGCAGGCAGCCGCAACCTCGGTCTGGGCAGCAGTCGTGGCTAACAAAGACGAGATCGGCGGACACTATCTCGAAGATTGCGCGATCGCGCCGATTAATGACGCGCCCAACCCGTTTGCCGACGGCGTCAGGTCGTATGCGCTCGACACTCACAAAGCCAAGCAGCTTTGGGCGAAAAGCGAGGAATTGATCGGCGCTGCGTCTTGAAGGTTATCTCGCCCATCTAAACGCAATAATCCATTCCACTCTCGTCAGTCCTGAAGCCGCTTTTGTCACGGACGCGAGCCTCAAAATTGATGGCGGCTTTACCGCTACCAAGAAAGTTTTCTCACAACTGGAGTGAGAATCCAGTCTAAATACACTCAGGAAGGGAACAAGCATGATTCACGCTTATGCAGCCAAAACAGCAGGCGGATTACTGGAGCCATTTGAATATGATCCAGGTGCGCTAAAAGATGAAGAAGTAGAAATCAATGTCGAGTACTGTGGGGTCTGCCACAGCGATCTGAGTATGCTAAAAAATGACTGGGGCATTAGTCAGTATCCCCTTATTCCTGGTCATGAAGTAGTCGGAACTATTGCAGCCGTTGGCGATCGTGTGACAACCGTTAAAATCGGTCAGCGAGTCGGATTAGGTTGGTTTTCTCATTCTTGTATGCATTGCGAGTGGTGCATGTCAGGCAATCACAATTTGTGTCTAACAGCAGAGAAAACTATCGTCGGTCGGTACGGAGGCTTTGCTGATAAGGTGCGGGCACATGAAGAGTGGGTTACTCCTCTACCAGAAGGAATTAATCCAGCTAAGGTAGGACCACTGTTCTGTGGCGGCATTACCGTGTTTAACCCAATTGTTCAGTTCGACGTGAAGCCAACTGATAAAGTCGGTGTAATTGGCATTGGCGGTTTAGGACATATGGCACTACGGTTCTTACAAGCTTGGGGATGTGATGTCACTGCGTTTTCGACAAATCCTGATAAAGAGTCTGAAGCCCGTGAGTTGGGAGCCACTCACTTTGTCAACTCTCGCGATACTAAAGCGATTGAGGCAGTTACCAACTCGTTTGACTTCATTCTCTCAACTGTGAATGCAGATCTAGATTGGGGAATATACATTAACGCGCTGCGCCCCAAAGGACGGTTACATTTTGTTGGAGTCGTACCGAATGCGATTCAGATGGGTGCGTTCCCCATAATTCTTGGGCAAAAATCCTTGTCGGGCAGTCCTCTTGGTAGCCCGACAACAACTGCAAAAATGCTTGACTTTGCAGCTCGTCATGGGATTGAACCTGTCACTGAGACTTTTGATTTTAGTCAAGTGAATGAAGCAATTGCTCATCTTGAAGCAGGAAAAGCTCGATATCGAATTGTGTTGCAACACTAGGGACAGGGTGACGAGGTGGCTAGCATGGTTTTTTATCTCGCCAGTTCTGAAGCTGCTTTTGTTACGGGCGCAAGTCTCAAAATTGATGGCAGCTATATCGCTTGAACAACAGGTAATCCAGCTCTGCAACCGCTACAGCAATCCTGATTGGAGTCTGACGGGTCGTAGGGATGGAACCCTGGCTGGAGGCGCAGCCCTCACTCCCCTTATTCACAAGTAGGTCGTAAACGCTACAAACCTTATTCAGAGAAATTCAGAGGACATCATGATTTCGCAAAAACTCTCAGAAAAAGTTGCACTCGTCACTGGCGGCACCAGCGGCATTGGACTTGCCACTGCTAAGCGATTTGTCGCCGAAGGTGCCTATGTCTTTATCACGGGTCGTCATCAGCCAGAACTCGATGCTGCTGTAAACGAGATTGGTAAGAACGTTACTGGCATTCAGGGCGATGTCTCCAATCTGGCAGACCTCGATCGGCTTTACGCCGAGATCGAGCAAGAGCAAGGTCGCTTGGATGTAATCTTTGCTAATGCTGGCGGTGGTGAATTCATCCCGCTTGGATCGATCACCGAAGAACACTTTGACAAAACCTTCAACACCAATGTCAAGGGTCTACTGTTCACTGTGCAGAAGGCACTGCCGCTGATGCCAGAGGGCGCTTCCATCATCCTGAATGCCTCAACTGCTTCCATCAAGGGTATTCCAGCTTCCAGCGTGTATAGCGCCACCAAAGCCGCCGTGCGCTCGTTTGCCCGCACCTGGACAGTCGATCTCAAAGACCGCCAGATTCGAGTGAATGTGGTCAGCCCTGGTCTCATTCCGACTCCCGCTTACGATCTTCTCTGGGGACTCAGTGAAGAGCAACTGAAAGAATTGGTGGCGAACCTAGCTAAAAATGTCCCATTGGGACGAGCTGGTACGCCCGACGAGATCGCCAAAGCCGTTGTCTTTCTGGCTTCAGATGACAGCAGCTATGTCAGCGGCATTGAGCTATTCGTCGATGGTGGCTTCACACAAATCTAAGATCGCTTCCTAGTTAAAAAGCACTACCCGATCGCGTGTAAAAGTCCATCTATGAACTTCCCATCGAACAGAGTCGAAGGAGAAACACACATGCCACAAGAAAAGATGCCACAAGTCTCTGACAAAGAACTGATGGATGAGTAACACGCTCATGATTCAGCCTGAGTACCGCGAGGAGTTCTTGATGGAACTCCGAGAGATCCTGCCTCAAGCCCGCCGTTTGGAAGCGTGCATCTCACTTGAGGTCGGTGAGGTCGCCGATCGGCCTGGGATGTTTGTGCTGTCCGAGCGCTGGCGTAACGGAAACGAGTACCTGAACGAGATCCTGCAACTGCCCTTCTACCAGCGGTACCTGGAACGCAGCGAGCCATTCTACGCCGCTCCGCGAGCAGTTCTCGTCCTCACGTCAATCTAAATGGGTGCTGTGTCCAGGGCAGCCACCTAACCATGCAGCAGACGGTCTCAAGCTGCTAGTGCTGCGTTCGAGTTTCTTTGCCGCCGCTTGATTTGAGCCGTTGGGTGTTTTGGGTAATGTGAGGTGTAGAACGAATGACGGATAAACTTGAGCAGAACAAACAGACGGTCACGGCATTTTATGACCTGATGTTCAATCAGTGTCAGCCCGCAGAAGCCATCGAGAAATATGTCGGCGACGTGTACATCCAGCACAACCCAGCGGTTGCCGACGGGAAGCAGGCTTTCATCGAATATTTCGAGAGGATGGCGAAAGAATATCCGGGCAAGTGCGTCCAGTTTAAGCGCGTCTTCGCTGAAAGCGATTATGTAGTCTTGCATTGCTACCAACAATGGCCGGGCGACAACGACTGGGCGGGCATCGATATCTTCCGCCTGGATGATAAAGGCAAGATAGTCGAGCATTGGGACGTGCTTCAGACCATCCCGGAAGCGTCGGCTAACGATAACACGATGTTCTGAACAGTCGAGTGCTGGTAGTGTGAAGTCCGGTTTGTACAACGGCACGCCCAAATAGTAGGCAGTGGAATTCGGATGTAACTAAGGCGATCGCAGCCATTTTATCAGTCGCATAGTAACACCATAAAAATCTGATACACTGTCCTAAGAATCTGAAAGAAACCGAGCATTAGAATTCATTACACTTCAGTTAAATCAGACGAGAATCCAATGCGGTATTCATAGGAGATTGCAATGCCTTACGTTACTGTTGGTCAAGAAAATTCTGCAACCATCGATCTCTACTACGAAGATCTTGGGACAGGTCAACCGATTGTTCTGATTCATGGATTTCCCCTCAACGGTCATTCCTGGGAAAAGCAGGTCTTAGTGCTGCTAAATGCGGGGTACCGAGTGATTACCTACGATCGCCGAGGATTTGGTGCTTCCAGCCAGCCGTCGTTTGGCTATGACTACGATACCTTCGCGGTGGATCTCAACCAGCTGATGACAGAACTTGACCTGCACGATGCCGTGCTGGCCGGCTTCTCGATGGGGACTGGCGAAGTCACGCGCTATCTCGGCAAGTACGGCTCGGAGCGCGTCAGTAAAGCCGTACTCATGGCTCCAGTGCCACCCTTCCTGCTGAAGACAGACGACAATCCCGAAGGAGTCGATCGAAGTGTCTTTGACGGCATTATGAAGAGGATCGTAGACGATCGCCCAGCCTATCTGTCTACATTTTTCCAAGACTTCTTTAACGTGGACGTGCTGGGAGGCGATCGCATCAGCAACGATGCCATCCAGATGAGTTGGAATGTTGCGGCGGGAGCTTCTGCTAAGGGGACTTTAGACTGCGTGCCGTCGTGGTTGACTGATTTCCGTGACGATCTGCCGCGCATCGACGTGCCAACCCTAATCGTTCATGGGGATGCCGATCGCATCCTGCCACTTGAAACTACCGCAGCGAGACTACCGCAATTAATTAAAGACAGTCGCCTTGTGGTCATACCTGGCGGTCCTCATGCTATCAATTGGACTCATGCCGATCTGGTCAACCCTGCGCTGCTGGACTTTCTCAAAGGAAATTAATCGGTGGAGATTTTTGTCTTCAATCAGTTTTTGCCACAACACAGCCAAATTTCCTCGCTGCCTTTTGATCGACTCTATTCATCCTAGAGGTGAGGAATGAAAAGCAAATGGCGGATTTTGTCAAGTTTTCTGTTTCTACTAGTTCTCATTAGCGTAGTGTCATTGGGAGTAACGCAGGCTAATAGTAGTAACGATCTTTCTCGCGATTTGACTAACCCACGTTTGATTCAACGGGGGAGGTATATCGTCACGGCTTTAGGTAATTGCGCGGGATGCCATAGAATAAGTCACCAAACGATCCAGAGTGGTTAGCGGGGTACTTGCCAGGAACTCCAGGGCAACCGTTCCTAATCGGTGAATTCCAAATTTATCCATCCAATATCACCCCCGATCGCGAGACGGGAATTGGTAGTTGGACACCAGAACAAGTTTTCAATGTCTTCCGCCAAGGACGAGACAAACACGGTAAGACAATTTGCCCACAGATGTTTTGGTCTGTATATCGCAATTTGAGCGATCGCGATATTTGGTCGATTGTTGCCTATCTCAAAGCAAGCATCAAACCAGTGAAAAATCAAGTTCCTGAAAATACAACACCTCAAAGGACGCGCCCAGACTGTACGGCACTTTTCCAAAACTTACAACCTCTACCTGCTTATCCTGGTCAAAACGAGATTGGCGTGTGGCGCAATTAAACCAAATAAACATGGCTTTGTTGCTCACAATCGCCACCAATTCTCCCACAGGACAGCAGCGGTTAAAAGCTGGGTTGCCTTCGAATTGGTCAATCGCTCATAAAACTGGTACGGATCCAGACGTACTGGGCATCGGCACTGCTACCAATGACGTTGCGATCGTCACCTCTCCCCAGGGAAGACGAATTGCGATCGTAGTATTTATCGCTGGTTCAAAAGCACCTTTATAGGCACGCAAAAGTATAATAGCTCTTATTGCTGCCGCAGTAGTCAAGGCGATCGAATGATGAATGTGGTATGTGAATAGAAATATTTAAAGTCAAGATTGACTTGAGAGCGAATAGCGTGCAAGGTTTGAATCTAGAAACTCGCTTTTTGGTTGAATCTAAATAAAGTTGAATAAACTCATTTTAAGAAAGTAGATTTTGTCATTACTTGTAAAAGTGCAGAGTATCACCACTACTCTGGTCAGCGCTTTTAAATAAAAACTTCCAGCAATATAACAAAAAATTACGCTCTGTTGTCATATCTATAATAAATTGTTTTGTTAACCGGTACAAAACTTCCTTAATTGATAGTAGTAAAGAAAAAAGATACTCCTATATTTAAATCAGGAGTATCTATATTCAAAAGATTTGTTGCCTAATCCCACTAGAATGGAATATCTAGTTCATCAACAGACACACCATTACTAGCTGTAGCAGCTGTAACTAAAGCGTGTTCTGCTGGTTGAGATTGCAAATGCTTCTCGGTAAATTTGGGCTGACTAGATTCAGTTGGAATAAAGTTACGAATAACTAAGGTACATCTCTTTTCCTTGTATCCATTACAAGTATCTACTACTTCCATGTCTGGATAACCAACGGCTACACCATTTGTCCTAGAATCAAATTGAGCGATCGCAACGGCAGCTGCTCCTTTCGCACGAAAAGGCATGGTGCTTTCTACTAATCCATCTTTGGAGTAGGAATGAAACGAGCAATCGCCGTAGACTACTTTTACTCCTTGAGGATCGTGG
The DNA here is from genome assembly GCF_003991895.1 of Chroococcidiopsis cubana SAG 39.79. Taxonomy (NCBI): domain Bacteria; kingdom Bacillati; phylum Cyanobacteriota; class Cyanophyceae; order Chroococcidiopsidales; family Chroococcidiopsidaceae; genus Chroococcidiopsis; species Chroococcidiopsis cubana. Next base: position 3,340 of record NZ_RSCK01000101.1, on the reverse strand, counting down.
GTTTCGTCAACCGAGTGGATTTTTACTGTCAAAGTTGCGTTAATCATAGTATTCCTATTGCAGGCGAATAGATTCTGTTTAGTTGCGCGTAGCGCCATGAAGTAACAGAACCGCACTCTGAGTCAAGAGCAAAGTGCGGTTTGATTTCGTTAAAAATTGGCGTTGGCTATGCTTGGCTCAGGACTATTGCTGGAAGTATTGGTTTCTTCACCGCGCTTAGAGGAACTAATTAGCTCTAATTCGCTGACTCTAATGACAGGTTTGCTACGAGGCAAGCCGCTATTTTTATCAACCCAAACATCAAATTTGAGTTCTCCAGCAACACCGATCGTCGAACCTTTACGTACCCAGTCAGTAGCAACTTGGGCAGTATTTCCCCACAGTTCTAAGTCCCACCACATCGGTGAATCACTTTTGTACGGTGGTTTGACAGCAAGAGCCAAGGTAGCTTTCATCGCACCCGACTCGAAGTAGTGGATGGCTGGATCTTGACCGACGCGACCGACTAATTCGATTCTATTCATGAATTGTTGGGTCATATTGCACTTCCTAATTTTTCATAAATTTTGCGCGTAGCGCTTGCTGTGCTATCCGTTCCTGACCAAGAATCTAAGTTGCGATCGCAGGAATATCCTAATAGCGATCGTAGGAAAATAATCCCAATTTTTTGATAACCTGGGTAGGAGATTGTATTCAGTTCAAAGCAGTTGCTATTTAGTTACAAATCAGTACAGTTTTGTCGCTAATTTTTCTAGCTGCACCTTGATATGCCCTGCTATTTTGTGGAGTAGGGCAAATTCTTTGAGCTTTTCTACTGACAAATTTTTTAGCTCGTCCAACGTCGCTAACTCTGACAAATCTTGATGTTGTACGAGCGTTTCGTCGATGGAATGCAAGTCATTCTCCAAAAGGGATTCTATTGCGTTTGTTGCTCAATCGACCCCAATCGTCTGTATTTTATCTCTTCCATAGGTGTAGGATAAAATTTCTTCTACAGATGCAATTTTTGGTTCTCGCATTAAAGTGATTCTATGCAATCTTCCTAACTTTCGCACTGTTATTCTTGCGCCTGCTGCTTGCAATCGTGCTGTTAAATCGTTGAGCAGGGAAAACTGTACGTCAATTTGACGGCATTGAGCGATAGATATCCAATTCATTTGATTCCTCTAATCGATCTTTTCCTATTAACCTGGCAATAAAAGAGACGGCAAGCCTTTTAAAGATTACGCGACAAGATATTACTACACCTCGAGTTGACCCGAAGGCTTGCCGTCTCTTTCCCTACCGCCTTAATAGAGGCTGCGCTTTAGCGCCAACAGTCAACCTGACTTTTCAACAAGCAACAGTACTTCCCAAACAAGTCTGGAAGAAGCCATTTTTAACAGAGCGGCTTTGGCTGCTGCCAGTTTTTCTATCCAATTCCTATTGCCAAGCGATCGCCACCATCGGTGCTGAAGGTAATCGAGCAACCACAGTTGCCGATCGAAGTCCAGCATTGTATCTATCTCCTTCGCCAAGCGCATTGCATTCGAGGCATTAGCTGGAGGCACGTCAAGTTGTTCTAAAAGTACTTTTGGCATCGATCCCAGTTGGTTGTAATGCGCGATCGCTTGCCCTGGACTGCCAGCAGCCAAAGCTACGATAGATGGATTGTCTATAATTTCTGCGTTTCCAAGTCTTTCCAGCACCCGTACCATATTACTGCCATTCAGCCGATGAAACGGGATCGCCTGGCAGCGGCTAGCAATGGTAGGTAATAGTTTTTGCGGTTGGGATGAAATCAGGATAATGCTGCCGCTGGTTGGTTCTTCCAAAGTTTTTAGCAAAGCGTTAGCAGCAGCAACAGCCATTCGATCTGCATCTTGAATGACTACGATTTTGCATGGTGCAGTTAGCGCACAACAGGAGAGAAATTGAGCGATCGCTCTTATTTGCTCGATCCGAATATGAGGCGGCGACTTGGGCTTTACCTCCGAGTGGGCTAGATCGCTTTGATTAATTAATTCTCCTTGATGTAAGTAAGTCGGTTCTACCCATAATAGATCGGGATGGTTAGTGAGGTTGTGGGTGTCAAAGAGTTGAGCGATAAAGGTGCGAGCAGCCAGTGTTTTGCCCACACCATCTGTACCAGCAAATAAATAAGCTGGTGCAATTCGATTAGTTGCGATCGCTCCCTCAAGCAAAGATACGGCTGTTGATTGCCCTACCAAACTAGAAAATTCAAAAATTCCTCGTTCTTCGCTCTTCAAATTTTCCCGCTCGCTCTTCATTGGAGTAGTAGGAATAGAAACAGTTGTTGGTAATGACATATTTGACTAGATTATAGCTAGAGCTAAGCGCAGATTTTGATGATTTGGGTTTGGAGAGCAGACTTTTCATCCCATCCATTTTTCAGCATTAATTCCAATTCCAATAGCACCGACAAAGCTTTTTGTAACTTGCTAGCTGGAATGCTGGCAACTTCTTGGCGTAGGAAGTAAAGTCGTTTGGGATTTTTGATTTCTGCTAAGAATGCAATCGCGCTCTCGTCCTGCCAGTTAGCAGCTAGGCAAAGTTTGACGACTAACCAAGTTCTAAATGTTGTCGTCAGGGTAGCAACAATTTTTAAGGCAGGTTCATTGCCAGCAATTAAATCCTCAACTAACTTTAATGCCAAAGAAACATTACCCGTGCGAACGGCACTTGCCAATTGCAAGCTGTTTGTTGCATTGTTGGCAACTAATTCTCTCACTGTATCGGCATTGATAATTGCACCATTGGCATACACTTTGAGTTTTTCCAACTGTGTAACTAATAAGCGCGTATTATTACCAACTGCTTCAACCAATACTCGATAAGCATCAGATGCAAACTCGATCCCCATTTTTTTTGCTAAGTTACGCGCCTGCTTTATTAATGCGTCAGTCTGCCACTGGGGGATCGAGGGAAATTCCTGAACTTGGGCAGATTGCAGTAGCAACTTTACTGACTTGTTCCTAGAATCGGGTTTATTAATACTAGTAATCAGCAGAAAGTTAGTAGCTGGCACGATCGCTAAGATGCGTTCTAATTGCTGCAACATTTCTTTCGGGCAAACTCCCAATAAAGTGCTAGATGGTAAATAAACCAACCTACCTCCAGTTCCTAATGGAGGAGTCATAATATCCGCGATCGCTTGAGGAATGCTATCTTTTGAATCTGGAGGATATTCGGAATAGTTAAAACTCGCCCATCGTTCATCGAGAACGCGCGAGCGCAGTTGTTTAATGGCGCGACTCATCACTGGAGTTTAGACTAAATCAAGAAAAAAGCGGTCAATCCTGTTGAAGTGACCACTTTTTGGTCAATGCTGAGATTTAGA
>NZ_RSCK01000100.1:0-20529 GCF_003991895.1 Chroococcidiopsis cubana SAG 39.79 | reverse complement strand
CGCCCCCTAATCCCCACTCCCTTCGGTCGTGGGGTCCCCGAGTTCCCCCTTGTCCCCCTTGTCCCCCTTGTCCCCTGCTCCCTGCCTTACATCAACCTAAGTCACTCAAAACGCAAAATATTAAAACATTTACTGTTTTTTGTCTCCTCTGATGCATTCATTAGTCAAATTACTAGTTAACTTTGACTAAAAAATGCAACTTTTGTGTGCGTGAAACAGTTTAACTTTGGAGTGCGATCGCCCTGTGAGGGCGAGTCGTGGAGCTAACTCAACTCTCAAGCTGAGATAGAAAATGCAGGCAGTGGCAGTTTCCTCTCAGAAATGTTACAATTATTAATAGTGTAGAATGTTAATCTTAAGCGATCCAATGACCGATTGGAGGGTAGTAAAGCTGCTCTACCTGTAGAGACAGCTCTAAAATTAAATTTCCGCAAACAACTAGATGTTGTCCAATTCTTGTAACACTATAGCCTTCTGCTGTCTGGATACGTAACAGAAAAAGCTTGTCTCATCAGCAGAGGGCTTGGTAGTGAAATAAGTGTTACTCTTTTATTTCCACACAGCTGCTTACTACTGATAAAGAAACCTAGCGCCATGAAAACCGCTCAGACAACCACTGACCTTGTACGTACTTACTTGCGTGAGATTGGTCGTGTTCCATTACTGACCCACGAGCAGGAGATTGTATATGGCAAGCAAGTGCAGCGACTCAGCACCCTGTACGCGCTCCAAGAAGAGTTAGTTGCAAAGCTGGGGCGCGAACCAACCCTAGAAGAGTGGAGTGAAGCAGCACGAATAGATAAAACAGCCTTATCTACAGCGATCGCCGAAGGAGAAATTGCTAAACGCAGAATGGTAGAAGCTAACCTGCGACTAGTCGTCTCCGTCGCTAAAAAGTACATCAAGCGTAACGTAGACTTATTGGATTTAATCCAAGAAGGGACGATCGGGATGCAGCGGGGTGTAGAGAAGTTTGACCCAACTAAAGGTTATAGATTTTCTACTTATGCTTATTGGTGGATTCGGCAAGCAATCACGCGGGCGATCGCCGAAAAAGGACGAACCATTCGCCTACCGATTCACATTACAGAAAAATTAAACAAAATCAAAAAAGCACAGCGTCAACTCTCTCAAAATCTAGGACGCGCCCCAAGTATCGTGGAGTTAGCTACAGCACTAGAACTCACACCCAAACAGGTACGCGAGTATTTAGAAAGAGCGAGATTACCACTATCGTTAGATTTGCGGGTAGGAGACAACCAAGATACAGAATTGGGCGAACTATTAGAGGATACGAGTCTTTCCCCAGAAGAATTCGTGACTGAGTCCTGCTTATCTACCGATATTGAGAAGCTGATGGCGGATTTGACTCCGCAGCAGCGGGAAGTTTTATCATTACGCTTTGGCTTAGCTGACGGACAAGCAATGACGTTAGCCAAGATTGGCGATCGCCTCAATATCAGCCGCGAACGGGTACGCCAAATCGAGCGCGAAGCCCTCACCAAGCTCCGCAAGCGTAAAGCAGACCTCGACCAGTATTTGGCTAGCTAGGAAGCAGGGGAAAAGAAAGCTGAGGGAGCTGAGGGAGAAAAAACGACCAACTACCAACTACCAACTACCAATTACTTGTAATCCCCATCGTGGAGCAACAACCCTCCAAATTTAGTTCGGTTTTGCCACCTATCATATCCGCGCCTACCTGTTACATTAAATTTACATAAAGACGCTATTTGTCGGCTAAATTGTAAACAACACTAACAGCAAGTCGATCGGTTACAATTTGGCAACCGAACTGTAAGGGAGGTCATCAGTGAACGACTCATCACATCAAGTTTCCGAGTTTTTCCCAGGAGAATCAAAGGACAGCGATTCCTTATGGCAATACGTCCAGTCGCTAAGTCCAGAGGCTATTACTCAGCTATCCCAGCCTAGCTCTACTGAAGTATTCCAGATGATCGAGCGTAATATCATCGGTATGTTAGGTAGTTTACCTGGAGAAAATTTCGGTATAACGATTACAACTAACCGTGAAAGTTTGGGTAGATTACTCGCTTCAGCAATGATTAGTGGTTATTTCTTACGCAATGCCGAACAACGCATGATGTTTGAAAAGTCCCTAGAAGCAACGGAAGTCATCGAGACACAGGAATAAGTAAAACAAACCGTCCATGACTTCAAAACCCATTTCAATTCCGCATAAAATTATCGGCGTGGGCGTTCTGTGGAACGCTCAACAACAAATTTTAATCGATCGCCGTCGCCCAGAGGGGGCAATGGGCGGATTGTGGGAATTCCCCGGCGGAAAATTGGAGCCAGGAGAGACGGTAGAAGAATGCATCAGGCGCGAACTGATGGAAGAGTTAGGGGTAGAAGTTGAAGTCGGCGATCGTCTCATCACTATCGAACACGACTACTCTCATTTGCGCGTAACGCTAGCAGTACACCACTGTCATTATTTGGGTGGAGTCCCTCAGCCGATCGAGTGTGCGGAGATCCGTTGGGTAACTCTAGATGAAATTGAACAATACAACTTTCCTGCGGCTAACGTGCAGATTATTGCTGCAATAAAAGATTATAAATAGTGAGCAGGGGCGCACAGGTGTGCGCCCCTGCTCATTACAAAGAATAAACCGGCAGCGTGAAATGGAAACAACTGCCTCCATTAGGGGCTGAGTCTACCCAAATTTGCCCGTAGTGCGCTCTAATAATCCGTTGACACAAAGCTAAACCGATACCATAACCATCTTTAGCTTCATCGCGCTTGAGGCGGAACCGCTCTTCAAAGATGCGATCGTAATTTTCTTCAGGAATTCCAGGTCCAGTATCGCAAACGCTGACTTGTACCTTCTGCGTTGTGCGGTGCAGGCAAGAAATGCGGATCGTACCTCCTTCAGGAGTATACTTCATCGCATTGTCAAGCAAGTTGATCAAGACTTGCCTTACCCTTTCCCGGTCGGCATAAACCGCAGGTAAATCGTTAGGAAGATCGGTTTGGATAGATTGCGATTTGGTAAAAGCGCGGTCTTGGATATGTGCTTCTACATCTTGGTATAACTCGATCAAATCTAGCTTGTGGGGTTGAATTTGTAGTTCGGCACTAGAACCCCGCGTTACCTGTAACAAACTCGCAATCATGCGATCGATAATCTTAGCTTGGCTGCGGGCTTGTTTGAACAACTGGGTTAATAAAGCAGGCGATGCAGAAAAACCCCCCTTTTTAGTCGATAGAAATTGAGCTTCGAGAGTTTCTACAGCAATAGACACAGCGGTCAGAGGATTGCGCAGGTCGTGCGCTACCATTGCAATAATTCGATCTTTAAACTGAAGCTGCTCCAATAACCTCTCCTGCTCGCGTTTGAGGCGAAAGACTTCATCGGAAAGCCGAATTACTTCTACCGAATCAGCTACAGAACGAATTGCGGCGACATTGGAAGTACCGTAATTGCCCGAGTTGTTTAAGTTTTCTAAATCCTTCGGTTTCGTTGAGGTTTCGGCTAACTCTGCTACCAAATTTGCCTGAGCCTCAGCTGATTGCTGCCACCGCAGCCACCAGTTACTTAGTTGCTCGATCAAATTACTTCCAGCCAGAATTTGTCTTGGTTCTGGATAAATTTTGATCAAAGCTGGTGTAGCCACCAGTTTGAAGTGTTCTGCTAGATACGGTTGTTCCCCGACATTAACAATCTGTAATTCAAACGGGTACTCAGCTTGTAGCTGCTTGAGATAACGACGAATTTGCTGTATTTGCTGTCGCGAACTGGGACGCTCATCTACAAATAGCAGTAGTTGAAGCCTAGCTTCAGTCGAGGTCGGCTGTTCAGAAGAAACCTGCATGCAATCTTGTTTCAGCACGGGCAACTAACAGGTAACGCTTAGTGAGAGGTCAAAGAAGTAGCCATAGCGGATTATAAATCAGCCTCCTCTTAAATTTAATATCTATTTTAGTTTTTGCATATAGCTAAGATGTTAAGGAGCGTAGAATTACAGATATTGGGCAGTCCTACGCTAGCGTAAAACTAGTACATATACTGAAAAACCGTGTTGTTTTCAAAAAGCGCTCGATTAGCTAGTTTAACCTGCTTATTGCTGGCTGTAACTGCCTGCGCCAATAGTCCTAACGCTCAGCAGTTGGAGCGCACTTTAGCTGCCGATCCTGAGTTGGAGACCAATCGACCGTTTAGTAATTCTGGCACTTCTGCGCCATCCACCGATTCAGCTCGGCAAAATCAGCCGAATGGGGCGATCGCCCAGCTACCATCTGACTTCCCTTCAGAAATTCCGCGCTATCCCGAGGCTCAGTTAGTGGCATCTGTACCAGCGGAAAACGAGTCTTCGCCGCCAGAAACTCGGTGGGTAACTGGCGATCCGATCAACGTCGTGCAAAGCTTTTACCAAAAAGAATTTCAGTCGAATAACTGGCAAATTGTCAATCCGCCATCGGGGGGAGAAACAGATAACACGACGATTGAGGCGCGACGGAACGATCTGTTAGTAAAAATTGCGATCGCGCCAAGAACGACATCTACCCCTCCGCCTAATGCGACTCCTACACCCAACCAGCCGAACCCTGGAATAGATCCTGCTGCTAGCACGGAATTTACCATTCAGTATCAGCGAAATGCTCCAGCTACAGCCGCCACTCCTACACCCTCACCCCAAACCAGCGGGGAAAACTCAGCTCAGACACAGACAGGCAACTCAGTCACTTCTGACACAGCCGAGCGAAGCTTCAACGACCTGAGCCAAGCTCCTCAAGAATTGCAACAATATATTACAGATCTGGCAGCTTTGGGTGTATTGCCCCTCGAACCAACTAACGCCAAAAGCAGCCAAGCCGATCCCGTCCGCCAGTTCAATCCAAGCAAGATTGTCAGCCGCCGGGAATTTGCTCGTTGGTTGTTTGAAGCTAATAACCGCATTCAAGCCACTCGTCCAGCACTACAAATTCGAGCCGCATCAGCCGCAGCTCAACCAGCATTTCGAGATGTACCGCGAAACGATCCCGATTTCTCCGTTATCCAGGGACTCGCGGAAGCAGGTTTAATTCCTAGTTCCTTGTCAGGAGACGGAACGGCAGTTTTATTCCGTCCTGATGCCCCGTTAACGCGGGAACAGTTGATTCTTTGGAAAGTCCCTCTAGATACCCGCCAAGCCTTGCCTAACGCCTCCTTAGAGGCTGTCAAAGAATCATGGGGATTCCAAGATGCAGCGCGGATCGATCCCAAAGCTTTACGTGCGGTAATTGCAGATTTTCAAAACGGAGAGCAGTCAAATATTCGCAGGGTTTTTGGATATACCACGCTGTTACAGCCGAAAAAACCCGTTACCCGCGCCGAAGCTGCATCAGCAATTTGGTTTTTTGGTAATGGCGGTGAGGGGATGACGGCTCAAGAAGCCCTGAAAGCACAACAGCAGCCGCAAAACACCCAACAACCCCAAAATCAGCCGCCAAATCAGCCTCAAGCGCAACCAACATCACCATAAAAAGTCACCCACGATTGACTCGGGCGCGATCGCATTCTGAATCGAATGTACTGATTTTTTGTGTAGAATTAGTTGCCGCAGGCATCGCACAACACTAAATCTTGTAATATCTTTTACTGTAAGATTTTAAATCTGGAGACGATAAGTGTGAGCTAATTCGAGCGCTCTTGCTGAAAACTACTGTACTTTACACCCCCTGTACTTTAACAGCGATTGGTTATCATCCAGAAAATGAGTAATAGAGAATTTTAACTTATGAGTTCTTAAGTTATGGCTTTAACAGCTTCTACTATGTTGCCACTGGGGACTCTTGCCCCAGATTTTCAACTTCCAGATGTTGTTTCTGGCGACACGATCTCTTTATCTACATTTGCTGGCAAACAGGCTTTGCTAGTGATGTTTATCTGTCAGCATTGCCCTTTTGTCAAACACGTTAAAACGGAACCAGCACAACTCGGTAAAGATTACAATCACCAAAATGTAGGGATGGTTGCTATTAGTGCCAATGATATTCACAACTACCCCGATGACGCTCCCGAAAAGCTCAAAGCAATGGCAGTGGAATTAGATTTGCCATTCCCCGTATGCTATGACGCGAGCCAGGAAACAGCTAAGGCTTATACTGCTGCTTGCACTCCAGATTTCTTTTTGTTCGATGCAGGGCAAAAATTAGTTTATCGCGGACAGTTAGATGATAGCCGTCCTAGTAATGGTAAGCCTGTAACGGGTGCAGATTTACGAGCTGCTATTGATGCAATTCTTGCCTCGCGTCCCGTGCCTACCGAGCAAAAGCCTAGTGTTGGATGCAATATTAAGTGGAAACCTGGTAATGAACCTAGTTACTACGGCTAAAAAGGGAAACAAAGGAGCAGATTTGGGAATCTTATAATTAGAGTCTTGCTTCTGAGCAACTCTGTTAAACCGAACTATTTGAGGCGCTCTGATTTTGAGTCGGGAGCGCGAATTATTATGCCTGGCTCCAGCAGCCACAAATCATCAACACATGATTATTAAGTTATCTAGACAATGAAAATTTCGATTCTTGCTACCGTTACTTTGCTAGCTCCTCTTTGTTTCATGGCTTCAGCTCAGGCTTATAATCCCCAAGACCTAGCACAATTAAAACGGACAAATGCTTGTCCTCGATGTGACTTAAGTAACGCACCCCTGAATAACTTAAACCTCAGCAGAGCCAATTTGCGTAATGCCAATCTTCAAGGTGCTAACTTATCTCGTTCTATTCTGGCAGGTGCAGATTTAAGCGATGCAAATCTGGAGACAGCAAATATTTCAAGTGCTAATTTATTTGAGACATTACTGATTGGCGCAAACCTCAAGTCTGCTGTTCTTGTCAACTCGAACTTGACTGGTGCTGGTTTAATGGCTGCTAACTTAGAAGGTGCTAACCTCAGAGGAGCAATTATGGATTTAGTCAATTCACGAGGGGCAAGATATAGAGCGACAATCATGCCTAATGGTACGGTTACCCCAACTCCAACTTGGCGGTGACGATGGTAATGGGTAATGGGTAATGGGTAATGGGTAGTTGGTAGTTGACAGTTGAGAATTGAGTGTTAACCTTCAACTATCAACCTAACCCCTAATCCGCAATCCATAATCCCCGTTCATGCGATCGCTACCTAATCTCGATTCTCTTTCCTTGACAGAACTAGTGGCTCAGATGCTTGTGGTGAGAGCTTCTGGCTACTTGTTCGACCACCAGATTCTCTATCCTAGCTGGGAACCAACTACAGATAAGCTCAAGCGGTTGGTAGAACTAGGTGTAGGTGGTGCGATCCTGTTGGGTGGAAGTGCAGCAGAAATCGCTTTAAAAACGCAACAATTGCAATCCTGGGCGACAATTCCGTTATTGATTGCCGCTGATATTGAGGAAGGGGTAGGACAGCGTTTTGCTGGTGCGACTTGGTTTCCTCCACCAATGGCTATAGGGGCGATCGCATCCCACAACCTCAGTCTCGCCCAAACATATGCAGCTCAAATGGGGGCAGTTACCGCTCAAGAAGCCTTAGCGATTGGAATTAACTGGGTGCTTGCTCCTGTAGTAGATGTCAACAACAACCCTGACAATCCTGTAATTAACGTCCGTTCCTTTGGCGACAATCCAGCGATCGTCAGCCAGCTAGCTAGTGCCTATATTCAAGGGGCAAAATCTTATCCCGTACTCACAGCAGCTAAGCATTTTCCTGGGCATGGGGACACGGCTGCTGATTCTCATTTAGATTTACCAGTCATTCCTCATTCTCCGGCAAGATTGGCAGAAATCGAACTACCACCTTTCCAAGCGGCGATCGCGGCTGGGGTAGATGCGGTGATGAGCGCCCATTTACTTATACCCAGTTGGGATGCAGAACATCCGGCGACCCTCTCATCGCACATTTTGACGCAACAGCTACGTCAGAACATGGGTTTTGAGGGTTTAATTGTTACCGATGCCTTAGTTATGGGAGCGATCGCCAATCGCTATGGAGCCAACGAAGCGCCTGTACTCGCAGTGGAAGCTGGAGCAGATATTTTACTGATGCCAGTCGATCCTGAAGGCGCAATTCAAGCCGTCTGTACCGCTGTTGAAACCGGACGCATCTCCAAAGAGCGAATTCGTGCTTCTGTAGAGCGGATCTGGAAGGCTAAGTTACAGGTGAGCGGCGAAAATAGGGAGCAGGGAGCAGGGACGAGCTGGGAGCAGGGAAGAAAGACAAGGGAGAGGGGGGAGACAGGGGAGACAAGGGAGAGGGGGGAGACAAGGGAGACAAGGGAGAGGGGGGAGACAGGGGAGACAAGGGAGAGGGGGGAGACAAGGGAGACAAGGGAGACAAGGGAGACAGGGGAGACAGGGGAGACAAGGGAGACAATTTTTGAGTTGGCTAAACCGGAAGCTTTTGCGGTCGTGAATGAGATTTTAAGTGCTTCCCAGGTTGTAGGGGGAAATGTGCCTTTGATGCCAGTGATGCCAGCACAATCTGCCTCAGAGTCACAAAATTTGCGGAATTTGATTGTGGTCGATGAGTTGCTTGGATGCGATTTCTTGCACCGCAAAGCACCTGCGATCGCTCTCCCTACTTTACACGGCTATACAACACAGCTTTGCGATCGCCATACCCCTGTTGTTTTTGAGACTGATGACGATTGCCCAACTTTACTCCAGCTGTTCATTCGCGGTAATCCTTTTCGCGGAAGTGCTGGAATCGCCCAAGTAGGACAGGTGTGGGTTAAGAAATTATTAGCTTCAGGTAATCTTCAAGCATTGGTAGTTTACGGTAGTCCGTATGTCCTCCAGCAGTTGCTGCCTATGCTACCGTCTATTCCTTATGCTTTCTCTTACGGGCAAATGCCAACAGCTCAGGCAGTTTCCTTGTCCGCGTTGTTTGCTAGGTCGATTTAGTTCTCTATCTTAAGATAGATTTTTTTGACTCTTCTATCTCACCTGAGTTAGATATGACAAAACCTTAACCCATTCCTAAACCAAAAAATATAGGATTAAAAGGGCTATGCACCAGCTCTTGAAAAAGTTCAAGCATAGACAGGTGGCGAACATTTTGTCAAGATTTGTTGACTGTCTCAATATTTGTTAATATATAGTTGAATGATATAACGTCAAAATAGGGATAATTTCAGTATAGTCAACTACAAAATTTTCAACTTCAATTAATTATTTACCCATCTGCCAGCTTGAGAGAACAACACATCCGATACCCCGATCGAAACTTAGGTTAAAACTATGAGTGTAAATACGGTGCCACCAATCCGATATTCTTTGGACGTAATCCAAGATGAAGCCCGTCAGTTGGTACAAAAAGGATTGGTTAGCCGCCAGCAGCCAATCTATACTCTGTGTCAGTACATTCCAGCACGGGAATGGGTTTGCATAGAGTGCGAATTAGAGCAATGTGATTTCTTGCTACGCGATCGCATCGGCGATCTGATTGGTAGAGAACAATGGGATAACGATTAAAAGGGCTATGGAATTAGAAACTAAGGGCTAGTGCAACGACGCACTAGCCCTTAGCGTTTTTAGCAAAAGAATCGTAAACTGAACAGCTCTTGAGAAGAGTGGCTAATAGTCACGAATAATTAACTATTAGCCATTAGCAATCGCGCTCAAATCTTCATCCATTGTCTATAAACCCTACATTCTCGCTCGGAGAACGAGGATTTTTCTTGCTTTTTTCGGTTTGACTCTGTAATATCTATGACCAGACAGATTAAATACGGTAGTTCTACCAAAGATTCGTAGATTATTAGGAGACAATGACATGAGGTGGTGGCAGCAGACCTGGAAGCAATGGCAGCGGGCGGTTGAGCAGCTTGGTAGACTCAGGTGGAATTCGGTCAAAAGCTTGGCATCGCTATTTTTAGTTGGGGTGAGTTTGAGCGTGGCGATCGCCGCTTGTAGTGGTAATGGTAGTAATTCTGCTCAAAATCCTGCTGCTAGTCCTGTAGCGGCAAATAAGCAGGATGTGGAACTGACTCTCGTTTCCTTTGCCGTCACCAAAGCCGCTCACGATGCGATCGTGCCTAAATTTGTCGAGCAGTGGAAGCAAGAGCATAATCAAAACGTGACCTTCAAGACGAGCTATGGTGGCTCTGGTTCCCAAACTCGCGCCGTGATTGATGGTTTGGAAGCAGATATCGTTCACTTAGCTCTTGCCCTCGACACGAGCCGGATCGAGAAAGCGGGACTGATCGAACCAGGATGGGAAAAAGAAGTTCCCGATAATGGCATTGTCTCTAAATCTGTTGCCGCATTAGTCACTCGTCCAGATAACCCCAAAGGTATTAAGACTTGGGCAGATTTAGCCAAAGATGGAGTCAGCCTGATTACAGCCGATCCGAAGACTTCCGGGATTGCCCGCTGGAATTTTCTGACGCTGTGGAATTCTGCCATCAAAACTGGTGCAAGCGAAGAACAAGCACTCGACTTTGTGAGCAAAGTTTATGGCAACGTGCCAATTTTAACTAAAGATGCGCGAGAAGCAACTGATGTCTTTTTCAAGCAAGGGCAGGGAGATGCTTTAATTAACTACGAAAACGAAATTCTTCTAGCACAGCAAAGAGGCGGCGAGAACGTTGCTTATATCATTCCCGATGTCAATATTTCCATCGACAATCCCATCGCTGTAGTGGATAAAAATGTAGACAAGCACGGCAGTCGCGAAGTCGCCGAAGCTTTCGTGAAATACCTATTTACACCCGAAGCTCAGCAAGAGTTTGCCAAAGTCGGATTTCGACCCGTGGACGAGACAGTAGCTCAAACCAAGGAAAATACTGACAAATATCCCAAAGTGCAAAATCTCGGATCGGTGAAGGACTTTGGGGGATGGAACGCAGTCCAAGCTAAATTCTTTGAAGACGGAGCAGTTTTCGACCAAATTCAAGCCAAAATTAATCGTTAATTGTTGCGTGGTGCGTGGAAGAAATTTTACATACATTCTTCTGACTCCTTTTCGGGCGGGTTTGACGGAGAACATATCCGTCTAGCGACAGCTAACGCGAATAAACCCGCCCCTACGACTCCTGATTCTTGATTCTTAACTTTTAACTTTTGACTTTTAACTTTTCAGATGGCTGTATCTCCTGCACCTCGATTTGGTTTTCGCAATTCAGTAGCTCAAAAGTTGCGGCAATGGTTGTTTCATATGCCTTGGACGTGGCGCATTACGCTGGGATATCTCACAGTGATGTTATTCCTTCCCATTGCGGCAATGTTCCTCAAAGCGAGTACAGAAGGTCCTGTTAACTTTTGGCGCATTGCTACTAGTCCCGTGGCGCTGGCAACATACAACGTCACATTTGTGACATCAATCTTGGCGGCTTTGATGAATGGACTTTTTGGCACTCTGATTGCCTGGGTTTTAGTGCGCTACACATTTCCCTTCAAAAGATTAATTGACGCTTCGATCGATTTGCCCTTTGCCTTACCAACTTCGGTAGCAGGGCTAACGCTGGCAACAGTGTATAGCAATAATGGCTGGATTGGCTCTTTGCTTGCTCCTTTGGGAATTAAAGTGTCCTTCACCCGTTTGGGCGTATGGGTAGCCATGATTTTTATTTCGCTACCTTTTGTGGTACGGACAGTGCAACCTGTCATGCAAGAAATGGAAAGAGAAATTGAAGAAGCTGCTTGGTCTTTAGGGGCAGATCGGTGGCAAACTTTTGTGCGGGTGATTTTACCACCTCTATTTCCAGCAATTTTGACTGGTGTGGCTTTGGGTTTCTCCCGTGCTGTGGGAGAGTATGGCTCAACCGTAATTATTTCCTCCAACACGCCTTTTAAAGATTTAATTGCACCCGTACTGATTTTTCAACGCTTAGAGCAATATGATTACTCTGGTGCAACTGTCATCGGTACGGTGTTGCTGTTGATTTCACTAGTGTTGCTGCTGTTGATTAATCTTTTGCAGGCTTGGGGAAGACGGTATGACGACTAGGAAGGATATGAATTCTCGGATGAATAATAGCAAAGCTAAGTCCAGGGAACAAAAGAGTTGGGTTCCGACAATTTTGATTGTCGTCGCGATCGCCTATGTCAGTTTAGTGCTTTACATCCCTGCCTTAAACGTCTTCATCCAAGCTTTTAGCAAAGGAGTTGGTCCATTTTTTGCTAACCTGACTCGACCGGAGTTTCTCCATGCCGTCCAATTAACTGTAATGTTAGCCGCGATCGCCCTCCCACTCAATACAGTTTTTGGGCTATGTGCGGCTTGGGCGCTGACCCGTCATCGATTTCCAGGTCGTGCTTTTGTTTTGAGTTTGATCGATCTGCCCTTTTCCATCTCGCCTGTAGTTGCAGGTCTGATGATTGTCTTGCTCTACGGACGACAAGGATGGTTTGGTGGATGGTTGCAAGATCGCGGGCTGAATATTATCTTTGCCTTTCCAGGTATGGTTTTGGCAACAGCGTTCGTGAGTATGCCGTTTGTTGCCCGTGAGGTGATTCCCGTATTGGAGGAATTAGGGTCAGATCAAGAAGAAGCGGCAAAAACTCTAGGCGCAAACGACTGGCAGATCTTTTGGCGCGTCACCTTACCCAATATCCGATGGGGTTTACTCTACGGCTTAATTTTGACAAATGCGAGAGCTATGGGTGAATTTGGGGCGGTTTCGGTGGTTTCGGGAAATATTTCGGGAAAAACCCAAAGTTTACCGCTATTTGTTGAAGATGCTTACAAGCAGTATGAAACTGAAGCTGCCTACTCTGCTGCTGTACTGTTAGCACTGTTGGCTGTAGTGACGTTGGTATTGAAGGAAATTTTAGAACGGAAAACTCGAATTAAAGATGTGGAATAAGGTGAAATTTTGTATTTAGCTTAAAATACAGATTTAACTGGCTACAAGGGCGCACGGCTGTGCACCCCTACTCTCCTCCCCAATCATGAACTGGTGGCAAAGACTTAAAAAGAATCCCCTCGCCCGCTTTGGGGCGATTCTGCTACTCATTTTTTACATTGCAGTTTTCGCTGCTGATTTTGTCGCACCCTACGACCCTTATGAGTCTCAAGCTAATGGTTCCCTGCTGCCACCCACACAAATTTATTGGCAGAATACACAAGGGCAATTTGTTGGACCTCACGTTTACCCTACGACTCAAGGTAAGACAGATTTAAATACAGGCGATCGCCAACTGATTGTAGACCGGACTAAGCCTGCTTGGTTCCGCTTATTTGTTGCAGGCGATCGCTACCAACTATTTCGTCTCAGCTTACCACTGGGCAATAATTTTGAAGAAGTGGAAGTATTTAGTGGCATTCCTGTTAACCTACATTTATTCGGTACAACTGGGGCTAAATTTAACTTGTTGGGAACTGACGAACAGGGACGCGATCAATTTAGCCGCCTGTTACATGGGGGGCGCGTTAGCCTCAGCGTTGGTTTAATCGGAGTCGCTATCTCTTTTCCCCTCGGCATGATTGTCGGCGGTATTTCTGGCTATTTTGGTGGCTGGATCGATAGCATCATCATGCGTCTTGTAGAAGTCTTAATGACGATTCCTGGTCTTTATCTATTGGTTGCTTTGGCAGCAGTTTTACCACCAGGACTAAGTAGCGCTCAGCGATTTATGCTGATTGTTTTAATTACTTCTTTTATCAGTTGGTCTGGACTGGCGCGAGTCATTCGCGGACAAGTTCTATCGATTAAAGAGCGAGAATTCGTTCAAGCAGCTAAAGCTATGGGTGGCGATCCTTTCTACATCATCATCCGTCACGTTCTGCCTCAAACAGCAACGTATATCATCATCTCAGCAACTCTATCCGTACCTGGATTTATTGCGGCAGAATCGGTGTTAAGTCTAATCGGATTGGGCATTCAGCAACCCGATCCATCTTGGGGCAATTTGCTCTCTTTAGCAACAAATGCCTCAATTTTAGTGCTACAACCTTGGTTGGTTTGGCCTCCCGCGATATTAATTATTGTTACAGTGCTGGCATTTAATTTATTAGGAGATGGCTTGCGCGATGCCCTCGATCCTCGTAGTGTCAGACGGTAGGAGACAAGTTGGAAGTCGTAAGTCGTAAGTCGGGAGTGGCTAGTAGTAAATAGTCACTGCTCCCTACTCCCTGCTCGTGCGCTCCCTGATAACTGTAGAGGTGGATTAAGCTGGATTATTCCTTAATATTCTTTCCAGCTTTTCTTGCTTATGCTTAGTAGTCTGTTGTTGGGTGCAAATAGTGTCATTGCGGTTTGCTACTTCGCAATATCCTTCCTGATCTTTCAGGGACTCCGACGCGGACAAAAGCATTTACTCAAGAACCCACTCGTTCTAGCAACTGTTATTATCTTTTTCACCTGTGCTGTGGGTCACTCCGTCCATGTTGTAGGTGGAATTGTTGACGAACAATATTCGCAACTGACAATGCAGGTGCAAGTTGTTGTGGACTTGCTGACTGCTAGTATTGCTGTCATTTACTTTGCACTGCGCCGACAGTACTCTTTACTCGTTGATGGTCCGTTGCTGCTAGCTCAGACTCAAAGCCAATTGGCGAAAGCGATCGCCGAGCTAGCACAAACAAAAGGCAATTTAGAGAATGCGGTTGTAGAACGCACCACCGAATTATTACACGCCAATCAACAACTGGATGAATTGTTGGGACGCGAACAAAAGGCTCGTCAAGAAGTCACCGAACTACTAGAAAGCATTTCCGATGCGTTTTTTGCCTTGGACGGCGACTGGCGATTTACCTACATTAATTCCCAAGCCGAAAACTTGTTGCAGCGATCGCCAGAAGAATTACTCAATCGTCACGTTTGGTCTGAATTTCCCGCAATTGTAGGAACTGTTTTCGAGCGCGAATACCGCCGAGCTGCAACAGAACAAGTCACCGTTCAATTTGAAGAATTCTTGGCGCCACTTGACAAATGGTTAGGGGTTCGAGTTTATCCGGCGGCGAACGGATTATCAGTTTATTTGCAAGATATTACAGAGCGCAAACAAGAACAGTCACTTCTACAAGAACTCAATCATAATCTAGAACAGCGGGTAACCGAGCGCACGTCACAATTAGCAGCTGCGAATAAAGAACTAGAAGCCTTTTCCTATTCTGTCTCCCACGATCTTCGCGCCCCACTACGCAGTATCGACGGTTTCAGTCTAGCTTTACTAGAACGTTGTACTAACTTGGACGAAAAAGGGAAGCATTATCTGCAACGTATTCGTGCTGCTAGTCAAAGAATGGGAGAACTGATTGAAGAATTGCTTCACCTATCGCGGGTGACGCGCAGCGAAATGCGGTTACAAAATCTCGATTTGAGCGCAGTGGTACGAAATATCGCTTCAGAATTACAACAGGCACAACCAGAACGAGTCGTAGAATTTGCGATCGCTCCCGATCTCACCGCACCAGCAGATCCACAACTCATTCGAGTTTTATTTGAGAATTTACTCAATAACGCTTGGAAATTTACCTCGCGCACAAAATCTGCTCGAATTGAATTTGGCAAACTGCCATTAAAACAGCTCAAATTCTTTACAGAACGCTCTTTATCTCCTTTTAATTCCTCTAATGTTTATTTTATTAGTGATAATGGTGCTGGCTTCGACATGGCATATGCTGCTAAATTGTTCGTTGCCTTTCAACGCCTCCATTCAGAAGATGAATTTCCTGGGAATGGCATTGGATTGGCTACAGTCAAGCGGATCGTTCTACGTCACGGAGGGCAAATTTGGGCAGAGAGTATCATAGGTCGAGGGACAACATTTTTCTTTACATTACGGTAATGGTAATGGGTAATGGGTAATTGGTAATTGATAATTGGTAGTTGACGGTTAACCGTTGTCGTACTGACAACTTCCAACGAACAGGAAGATATGATTAACAGCTACGAATTAGGTTGCAATAGCTACGTGCGCAAACCTGTAAACTTTACGGATTTTTTGGTAGCTTCTCGGCAGCTTGGGTTATACTGGCTCCACTTAAATGAATTCCCGCTATGTAACTCATACCGTGAGTAAACCTCTACGTATCTTACTAGTTGAAGACTCAGAAGATGATGCTGAGTTATTGGTGTGTCATTTAGAACGCCATAACTACGATGTAGAGTGGCTGAGGGTACAAACTCCAGAGGCAATGTCGAGCGCCCTAGATCGCCAACAGTGGGATATCATTCTAGCCGATTACTCGTTACCAAAATTTAATGCTACTGATGCTTTGCACGTATTGCAATCTAAAGCTTTAGACATTCCATTTATCATTGTCTCTGGCAACATTGGTGAAGAAACTGCTGTCGCAGCCATGAAAGCCGGAGCGCACGACTACATTATGAAGGGGAATTTGGCGCGTCTAGTCCCCGCGATCGAACGAGAGATTGAAGAGGCTGCTTCTAGGCGAGAACGCCAACGCATTCAGTTAGAACTTAAAGAAAGTGAAGCTCGCTGGCACTTAGCACTAGATGGTGCTAATGACGGACTTTGGGACTGGGATATTAAAAATCATACAGCTTTTCTTTCAGCCCGTTGGAAAGCAATGCTGGGTTATGCAGAAAATGAAATTGACAATCGCTTTGAAGAATGGGCGAATCGCGTGCATCCAGACGATGTGGCATCGGTGATGCGATCGCTGCAAGAGCATCTTGCCCGACAAACTGAATTTTACCGCACAGAACATCGCCTTCGCTGTAAAGATGGTACTTACAAATGGATTTTGTCTCGCGGCAAAGTCTCGTGGGATGAAACTGGCGCTGCAATCCGCATGGTTGGTTCCCATACAGATATTACTTCCACGAAGCAGATGGAAGATACCCTAAGACAACAAGCCGAAAGTTTAACAGCAGCAAATCGGATCAAAGATGAGTTTTTAGCTGTTGTGTCTCACGAACTACGCGCACCGCTCAATGCCATTCTTGGTTGGTCGCAAATACTTCGCACGCGAAAATTTACGACGACTACTAAATGGGAAATATTAGAAGCGATCGAACGCAATGCGAAATGGCAACAACATTTAATTGAAGACTTATTAGATGTCTCCCGCATTGTTCAAGGTACGCTCGAACTTCAGTTTACTCCGGTCTATCTACCGTCGATTATTGCTGCAACAATTAAGGCAGTACAACCGATGGCTGATGCAAAAAGAATTCAACTTAAGTTTACAGTCGATCCTGATTGGGAAGACGCAGAAATAGAAAGACAAATTTTGCTTTTGGCTGACTCTAACCGATTGCAACAAGTCTTTTGGAATTTGCTAAGTAATGCAATTAAGTTTTCTGCCGAAGGTCAACAAGCAGACATTTGCCTATCATTAGTTGCTAACGATTCTAACAGCCAATCTCAAATTGACAGCTACGCTCAAATTCAAATTATCGATCGCGGTCAAGGCATTAGTGCTGAGTTTCTGTCGCATGTATTCGATCGCTTTCGGCAAGAAAATAGCTCTAGCGCATCGCATGGCGGGTTGGGATTGGGACTGGCAATCGTCCGTCACATCGTCGAAATGCACGGTGGGACAGTTGGTGTTGCTAGCGACGGAGTTGGACAGGGAGCAACTTTCACAGTTCAGCTACCACTACCAAAACAAAAATTGAGTCAAAATCGGCAGCCTTCTACTGCCGATCTCTGGTTGGAGACATCAGAACCATATCCCTTAGTGGGGAGAAAAGTTTTAGCGGTTGATGACGAACCCGATACTTTGGAATTATTGGCAGTAGCTCTCACGGAGTACGGTGCTGAGATTGTTGTTGCTGGCTCAGTACCGGAAGCGATCGCTGCCTTTACCCAGTTCAAACCAGATATTATGGTTTGCGATCTGGGGATGCCAGGAGAAGATGGTTATGCTTTGATTCACCAAATTAGAATGCTGGAGATAGGACTAGGTACTCATACCCCAGCGATCGCCTTGACTGGATTTGCCAGAGAATCAGACCGCGAGCGCGCGATCGCTGCTGGTTTTCAAATACATCTCTCTAAACCCATCAATCCCTATCAATTAATGTCGATAATTCTGAAACTGACTAAAGATAGTTATTTAGCTGAAAAGATATAAGGGAGCAGGGAACAGTTATCAGTAACCAGTGACCAGTGACCAGTTATCCGCAACCAATGAGCTGACGGAGCCGACGGAGCTGAGGGAGAATTACTTCTGACTCCTGACTCCTAATTTTTGACTTTTAGCTTTTGACTTTTGACTTTTCAATCTACCGGATGCTGTCCGTAAAAAGGTAATGCTGCTGACCAGTGGGGGCGTTTGTCTTGTTGCCATTCGAGTTCGGCTAATTCTAAAATTTGGCAAACAGAAGCCCCTAAATTACCCTCGACAGAAACTAGTTGACAATGAGCTGAAAAATCAGCCAGAGTTTGCTGCCATGCTTCGGGAGACATAACTGTATCTGCTAATAGGGGAGTTAAGGCTTGCGAATCTGAAGTCGATTGATAAATTGCCGTAAATAATTGTCCTCGCTGGGCTGGCATTTGTACGGCGATAGGTTTTTCGCCTCGATGTCCCCAGGCGACTGCGGCTAAAGTTGAGATGGCGAATAGGGGAATATCGAGTTGTTGCGCTAGCGTCCGCGCTGTTACCACACCAATTCGCGTTCCTGTAAAGCCTCCTGGTCCCTTAGCTACAGCAATAAATGCCAAGTCAGACCAAGTTTGAGGTTGCAGAAATTCAGCTAAATTTTGGTGCAAAAAACTTGACAGATCGCGCCCCAAATGTACAACGCGATCGCGTCTATTTTCCTGAAAATTACTAATTGCCAGTCCTAACTCTGGTGTTGTCGTGTGTAGGGCAAGGGCGTAGTTGGTAATTGGTAATTGGTAACTGGTAATTGGTAGTTGGTGGTTCATGATTAATTTTTTGTTTCCATCAACTGTTGACTCTCTGCTATTACCTATTACCTATTACCCATTACCATCTTCATGTCGGTACGAGTTCGCCGGGGCGCAGTTTTGACCATTTACCCATTTCGGCTTTGAAACTGAGGCAACCTACTACGTCCCATTCCATTTCAATGTAGTCTTCTTTAGGACGGATGTTGACGTTAATGCTTGGTTCGACTGGTTCAAAAGTTGGGTTTTCGGTCAAGTGGGGTTGCTGGTGTTGGTGTTCTACTGCATGATAGGTCATGCAGCGATCCACGTAATGGCAATTGACGCAGATGCACATAGAACCTTCTCCATTGGCTTTTCTGTTAATTTAGCTTATACAAATTGGATGTGAGTCAACTGCTGGGTTGATTTTTGTTGCGATGTCTCCCCCTTTATTATCTCAATTATTTACCAATCTGCCCTTTGACTGGGAATGGTTGCCTCAACCATCGTACCTAGTAGGTGGTGCAGTCCGCGATCGCCTACTCGGGAGAAACTCAGATTATTTGGATTTAGATTTTGTTTTACCAGAAAAAGCGGTTGAGACAGCTAGGGCGATCGCCAAACATTACAAAGCTGGTTTTGTCTTACTCGACGCGCAAAGGCAGATTGCTAGAGTTGTGTTTAAAAATGCTACCGTTGATTTTGCCTTACAAGAAGGTGCTACGCTCGAAACCGACTTGCAACGGCGAGATTTTACGATTAATGCGATCGCCTACAATCCTCACACTCAAGAACTCATCGATCCTTTACAGGGATATACTGACTTACAGCAACGCTTGTTACGGATGATATCGCCTGCAAATTTGCAAGACGATCCGCTACGGTTGCTCAGAGGTTATCGTCAAGCTGCTCAGTTAGATTTTGCTCTCGAACCAAATACGCGATCGATAATTCGTCAGCTAGCACCTTTAATTGGACGAGTAGCAGCCGAACGAGTACGAGTAGAATTAGGCTATCTCCTCAATAGCGATCGCGGTACGGCATGGTTGGAAGTTGCTGGGGAAGATGGGTTACTTACACCTTGGTTTCCCAGTATGACGCGATCGCATATAGAGCGATTACTCAAGGTTAACTCTGCCGCTGCTAGCTTATCATCATTTCCCCAGTTAGTTCGAGAACTCAGTCAACCAGTACGAAATACAATCAAAACTTCCTGGTTGGGAATTGTCAAACTGACTTGTCTCGTTTCTACAAATTCAGCTACAGCAGAAATAGAGTTAGATAAATTAGCTTACAGTCGCTCAGAAATTAAAGCTGTTACTACAGCCTTACAACTATTACCTCAACTCCAAGCAAAATCGCCCGAACAAATGACTTTAGCAGAGCAATACTTTTTCTTTCGTGCTGCTAGTGTTGTTTTTCCCGCGATTGTCATTTTAGCTGTAGTACAAGGAACGAGTATAGATTTACTCTCTTTACTCATTCACCGCTATCTCAACCCCAAAGATCCAGTTGCCCATCCTACCCCAATTCTGACGGGTAATGACTTAATGAAAGCCCTCCAACTCTCACCTAGTCCGCTGATTGGGGAAATGCTGTTACAGATTCAACTAGCGCAAATCGAAGGTAAAATCTCGACTGTAGAAGAAGCGATCGCATTTGCAGCAAAAAGACTAGACAGTTGACAGTTATCAGGTAGAGAGTGGTGATGGGTAGTTGGTAGTTGGTAGTTGGTAGTTGCGTGAACTACTTGTGACTTGTGACTTGTCTTGCTCCCTCAGCAACCTTGTCCC
>NZ_RSCK01000099.1:0-20962 GCF_003991895.1 Chroococcidiopsis cubana SAG 39.79 | reverse complement strand
GGCTCAAATTATCAAAACCAGGCAGGATAAGGGTTTTCAGACTATCTTGCCGGAAAAAACACAGATCTCGGCTCAATGCCGTCTCGATCCCCCAAGCCTCCAACCCGAACTGCTAAACGAGACAGTTGCAGTGGAACTAGAGCACCGGTACAGAATTTAGGAAATAGCAATTTGGGTTAGTGTGACAGAAGCCGCTGCCAGAGGCAAAGTAATGATAGAAAGTGCTGAATTTTGTATGGGGTCGGAATAAACTCTTACGCTCCACTCCCAATTACTGCTAAATTTCTCAGTCTTCTATGTTAAAAGTGGTCACTGTGCCAACTCCAATAGAAGATTCGGTACTTTTCTCAAAGCGCTCATACCAATAGAATCGTCACTCTTCTAAACTAAGCAGTTTAGTTTGCCCATATGGCAGCGGTAAAGTACATTCACCTCTCCATGTAGTACACGGTTGAGGTCGGAATTTCAATGTTAAGCAATATTTCGCCAACAGTATCCGTATTTCGTCATGACCCCATTTTCGGCAAAGATACATTCTCGCTCTCTACTGCTTTCTACTAAATATATTGGGAAAAATTATTAATCAGGCAAAAAAAGTGGGTGTTAGAGGAAAGAATGATTCTGAAACTAGAAGCTATACATTGGGATAGTTGAGCGCGTTCGGCTGCACTTGGTTGCACGAACCCTATATTTCCGTCGGTAAGCCGCAATTAACATCAGATGAGCAACTACAACAATTGCATGACAGGACTTATTCTCAACGCGCCCAATTCGAGAGCTACTTCCTTAGTTCTGGCGACACAATCCAGAGAGTGCATTTAGGATTCTCGTCCTCACGGCACTTAAGCAGACGATCTAGGTTCCATTGCACCAGGTTGCGTCCCAAGGTATTAGTGGAATCATTGTACTTAAGCGACATCACCCAACTGCCACTACCAAACCCAACTAGTGCTACTATAGCCAAAGCCATCAGCGGCGAAAACCAGTCAGCGAATTTAATCCAGACTGTATTCCGTTGAAGTTTAGCGATCGTCGTGTTAGCCCCATTGATTTGTGAGATCGCCGTCTCAAGCCCCCCAGTTATCTGCCCAATTCGCTTTAACAAACCTTCTAAAACATTTTTATTCGTTTGTCTATCAGTCTCTACAGTGGCGCGGTATGCCAGCAGTTCCTCTTTCAGTTGGGCTGCTTCTGTTACTGTCGCTCTAGATTGATTCAGGACTTCGGTATTAGCCTCTGCTATAGCTGAGGTGGCAGCACTGCCAGCGCTTTGAATCCCTTTAACAATATCTCTACCTGCTCGAATTAAATTTTCCGTTAAGTTTTGGGATTGCTGTTGTTGATTGAGTTCAAGCGATTGGGATGACTGCTCAATTCTTTGCCGTTCGCTACTGATTCCGCCTAAGACATCTTCACATAACTGCACTGTATATTCCACTGCACCAATATACAGAAACAGCACATCATCATCCGGTAAGTTTAACCGCTTCGCCGTCCGCATGATCTTCTCTTTGTGTTCTGCCGTCATCTGAGTGATGATGCCATCTAAGTAATTGTCATCAATAAAAGTCATTCACCTATCCCCAAATAAGTAGACGCTTTTTTAACTTCTGATGTCATATCTGCCAGCCAGCGATAAGCCCGCGTGCGTTGGCTGCGCTGAAGGATTGTCCTTTGGGCATCCGCCGCCCAACAGAAAGGCAAATCGTTATCCTCAATTACATCCCAGGAAGTCCAAAACATCTCTTGCAGAAGGATCTCGACTCCACCTAACTGCTCAATTACCTTCTTTCTAGTCTGGGATGCATCGTAGCGAGTAAAAGTGTGCGGCTCCCCAAACAGCAAGTTTTTCACCACTACGTAATCAGCCCCATCCCCACACAGTTCGACCACATCCTTCAGCGCACTGACCGAACTCCTAGTTTTCCCCAAGACATGAATGATGGTGACTCGATACCCTGATTCCGCCGCCACATTAAGCAGGTCTAGTTCT
The DNA here is from genome assembly GCF_003991895.1 of Chroococcidiopsis cubana SAG 39.79. Classification (NCBI taxonomy): domain Bacteria; kingdom Bacillati; phylum Cyanobacteriota; class Cyanophyceae; order Chroococcidiopsidales; family Chroococcidiopsidaceae; genus Chroococcidiopsis; species Chroococcidiopsis cubana. The sequence continues at coordinate 18,969 of NZ_RSCK01000099.1, read as the reverse complement.
CGGATGAAAGTGGTAAACGCATCCCTAGATCTCGCTGGCAGATCCACCAGAATCAATTCGCTGTAATCTCCTAAGCTATCAATTAAATAATCTGCCTCTCCCCTGACGGTAAAATCTACCCGCTCGACTGCATCCGGTTCACCAAGAGCAATCTCTTGTGCTTTATCTCCTACCCGCTTGTAGCAGCGATACAAGTCAGCATTGCTCGTATCGGAATCAATCGCTTGACAAGGCACAGACTCGGTGCGATAGATATCAAGCAATAACCGAGCAACTGCCGACTTACCTACCCCACCCTTGTCACCGTAAATAAAGATGAGTCTTTTGAGGGCAGAAACTAATTCTTTATCTTGTTTACTTGCCATACTATACTTCTCTACTACAACTCATCATTACTAGGAATGTCCGCAAACTTGCCTCGGACAACTGGCTGAGGTTTAGCCTTCGTTTTCGTATCTGTTTTGATATCCGTTCTTGTCTCTGTTTTTCTATCCGTTCGAGCCTCTCCCTTTGGCTCTGCCTCCGAGCTATTGGCTAGCTCGCTCTCTGGTTGTGATGTCAATTTCTCCGTTGTAGTCGTTGACTCTACCGCTGTCGGAGCTGGAGTAGTTTTACTTCTTTTACTTTTCGATTCAGTTAGGTACTGCTTCAGCGTCGCTCCTTTAATGCTAATTCCTTCTGACGTGAGGATAGCCGCAATTTCCTCATAGGTATAGCCGCGCTTCAAGGCTTTATTGATCGTTGCCTTGGATTTCATAATCACTTCTCTAAGCGTCATCCCCTGTTTAGGTTTAGGAGGAGTCCGCGCCTCTACCTTTGATAAAATCGACTTGAGTTTATCCTCATCAATGTCAATTACTGTCTGCTTAGGAGGCATACTAACACCGACTTACTTTCTGTAAGTCTAGCCGACTTATTCTAGGTAAGAAATAGAAGCGAGTAAAGATAAGTTAACTTCTAACAACCTACCTAAAGCCACCAAACTCAGCCCTACAACATCTATTCTTTTCCCCAGTAGCCGCTGGACACCATCCCCTCAATCCCAGCCACAGCCTCGCAGCTACTGCTATTTCTTTTCCCAGGAGCCATAGTTTGATGTGTACTTACTACACAATTTTTGGCTATCGCCACCGCTGCGCTAAAATTGTTGCGTTCGCCCTGCGGGGCATCAACTCCATCCCCTCCTCCAGCGTCCTAGTGGGTGGGGACTACTGGGAAAAAGAATATGCCTCATGCCATCGCTCGCATCGCCAAACTTAAAGGTGGAGGTATTGCCGCCTCAGAACAGCATACCAAACGACAGCGAGAAACTCCAAACGCCAATCCAGAAATTCAGAATCTCCGGTTTATCGGTCAACCAGACACAGCTTCTCCTCCTGACTTGGAAACCCTAGTTAGGCAGCGCATCGGCGGGCAGGCGATTCGGAAGAATGCTGTAGAGTGCGTGGAAATGGTTTTGACAGCTAGCCCAGAATACTTCCGACCTGACGAGCCTGGTCGAGCCGGATATTATCAAAAGCAGCAACTAGAGAATTTCCAACAGGCAGTGCATCAGTGGCTTGATGAGAAATATGGCGACCGGATTGTTAGAGCCGAGTTGCATTTGGATGAAGCCACCCCACACATCCACGCTTATCTTGTCCCCTTAGATGAAAAAGGTAAACTCAACTGTCGAGCATTGTTTGGTGGGCGAGAGAAACTCAGTAAGTTTCAGGATAGCTATGCTATTGCAATGGCTCCACTAGGACTGGAGCGCGGTATTAAAGGCAGCAGAGCCACCCACACAGAAGTCAAGGAATACTATGCGGCTGTCACTCAACCACCAGACTTGACGCTAGACATTGCGACTCTTCATCACCAACTGGCAGATCGCCAACGGGCAATTAAAGAAAAAGAAGATCTAGAGCGCACCGCTAAAGCACTTGCCAGAGAAAAGGAAGTTTTACAGCAGCGCCTGAGTGATTTGGAATCCACGGTACACGCCCAGAAACGGGAGATCGAAAACTGGAAAAGTTTATACACAGACGTTGCCAACAAAGTCCGCGACCTACCTCTAGAACAAGTTGCCTATGAACTGGGTCTAGACCCAGACCCCAAAGACAAGCATAAGTGGAAGCACGAAAATCACATAATCAATATCACTGGCAGCAAGTTTTATGACTGGCAGCATACTAAAGGTGGTGGCGGTGCAATTGACTTGGCGATGCACGTACTTCAGTGTGAATTCAAACAGGCAGTTGCTTGGCTCAATGACAGATTTGGGGAAGGGGCGACGCTAACTGCTGTTGCCTATCAAACTAGAGACATTATTCAAAAGGAACCGCCACGTCAGTTTGTTCCTCCAAAGCAAGATGAAAGCAAGTGGCATCAGGTGAAAACATATCTCACCCGCGAGCGCCGACTCCCTGCTGCTATGGTGGATGCCTTACATCAACAGGGATTAGTTTATGCAGATGACAAACAAAATGCTGTATTTATTCGCCGCTCTCTAGATGAGGAGACGATCGCTGGAGCAACACTGAGAGGCACAGCCGGAACAGATAATACATTCAAAGGATTAGCGCTTGGATCTAAACGAAATGCTGGATGGTTTCACTTCCAAATCGGAGGACAATCAAGCGACCCAATTCAACGAGTAGTGTTGGTAGAGTCTCCGATTGATGCGATGTCATTCGCCGTGTTAGACCGCACTGATTCACGCAAGACGATTTATTTATCTACTGATGGAGCTGGTGTTGTGCCGCTAGAATTTTTCCGACAGCTACCAAACAAGTCGGTTATTGTTGCTTATGATAATGACTCCCCAGGTAATTTGATGGCACAAACAGTCATGGAACAGTTGCCTAATTCGATACGCAAGCTACCAAAGGCTCAAGATTGGAATCAGGAGCTAAAGAATATGTTTAACCTGGAGCAACAGCAAAATAGGCAGCGGGAATCTGAGCAGAAGCAAAGCCGGGGATTTAGTCTGTAGAACTAGAGCCAAAATTTGTTAGTTATCGAATGGCGCTCTCGTTTAGGTAAATAAATATCACAAAAATACTTTTTAGCGGAAGAGGTATCGCTCAAAGCCTGTCAGTTCTACACCTTATGAAACGACTTCCACAACACTTAACGAAACTTCCCGCTTAGCCACCCCTAAGAAAAAACCAACTCGAAGGAAAACAAAACAAACGGATTCTTCAACTAGTGAGACACCACTCGAAACCAATATTACTCCCGCTCACGTCGTAGAACAGAAATCACTTGATGAAACAACTACTCAACCTGAAACGCCAAAAAAGCCTTCCCGACGTGTTGGACAACGCAAACCCAAACGAGATCCCGTTGGACAATAGTAAAAACCAAGGAATAGTAAAACTAAAGAATTAGGCGTAATGTTTAACCTTGACCGTGTATTACATGGAAAAGATTGGTCTTCTACTTTGACTACAGCTTTGAAGCATAAAATGATTAAGGGTTTTCTGAAGCATAAAATGAGCTAAAAGTTCATTTTTTAGTGCAAGTCACACTAAAACCCTTTATTTAATCACCAATCCACAGATCTAGAACATTACCTATCAACAGTGTGCTGCGAAATCAGTTGATGGAATATCGAGAGCGAGTAATGCGCTAATCGTCTTCTAACTTGAGAAGCTGTTCGTTGAGTTCTTGAACGTAAGCCTGTACTAAGTTCTCTGAGAGGATGCGTTTGCGTAGCGCATCGTTCACCGCGCCTTTTTCAGCTAGCAGCAAGCGGCGGCGAATAGCATCTAATTTGGTGCGATCGCTAGGCTCGCTAGCAGAGCGCCCTGAACTTTGGTTATAAAGGTCGCGCAGACTTCTTTCGGACGTTGCCACCCTTACCTGGTAAGCAGCCCGCATCTCCTCGTAGATTGCCCTTGGTAAAACTCCTGCCTTGAGCAGGCTATCCAACTCATCTTGAGCAGCTTTAGAAGCAATCAATTGAATTTGTAATTTTTCAGCCCGTTGCCTAATACTTGAAACCTTGGACAGCTTCAATCCCTTGATCAGCCAGGGTAGGATTAACCCTTGTCCTACCAGGGAGAACAGTACTGCGCCAAAGACCAGAGTGATGATTTCTTCTCGTCCTGGCAAAGTCAAAGGAATGCTCAGAGCCAGTGCCATCGAAAGAGAGCCTTTGATGTTACCTAAAACCAGAACGTGCTGCCAGAGCCAGGGAATTGGACGGTCGAACCAGCGGACTCCAGCTAACAGCGGATAGACCGAGAGAATACGTCCTACTTGATACGCTAGAACAACCAAAAGGATTGCTGGCAACATTCTCCACAGCGTCATTGGGTCGATCTCTATGCCAATTAGCAGAAAAATAAAGGTGTTGACAGCAAAACTGGCATATTCCCAGAAGCTAAACAAGGTGATTCGATCGGAGGCGGAAGTACTACGTGAAAGCCCAACATTTCCGAAAATTAGTCCCGCTACGACCACTGCCACTGCACCTGATACCCCCAAAAATTGTCCTACCTGAAAGGTGCCTAATGAAATTGCAACTGTTAGTAAAAGACTGCTAAGGGGGTTATCTAAACGAATGAATATAGGTACGCTCAAATAGCCTATAACTAACCCCAAGAAACTACCCCCCAAGGCGACAATCAGCAGTTGTTGAACTCCTGTTGAGAAGGTGAGGGAACCTGTTTCATATATTGTCAAAATTAGATTGAACGAAACTAGGGCAGCAGCATCGTTAAATAAGGTTTCTCCTTCAACAATGGTGGAAAGACGGGAGGGCACGCGAATCTCTTTAAAAACGGCAATCATTGAGACTGTATCCGTGTTTGCCAGAATGACTCCCATGAGGGACGCTGGTATCCAAGCTAGTCCAAGCCCATATTTCAATAGAACAGCAATAATTGCAGAGGAAAACACAGCCCCTGGTCCAGCCAGAAGAGCGACTGGTTTAAATGTGTTGCGTAGACGCCTGATGTCTGTATTGATTGCCGCGTCAAAGATGAGAATTGGCAGGAACAGATTTAAAACAAGAGCAGGATCTAAACCAATGCGACGAGACAATAGCTCAGTAATTGGTAAACCTGCTAATACTAAACCTGTAACGTAAGGAATCCGAAGCTGCTGTGTGACCAGGGCAACAGCTGTTGCAACGAGTAGTAGAACAATTAGGATTGTTGCCAGTTCTGATAAATCCCCAGAAACTTGGGGGTCTACTGGACTACTTTGTGCCAAAACTGATTGTCCTAGCAACCAAAGCATTACTAATACCTATGCGAGCTGAGTGATGGGAAATCTTCTAATTTTTCTCTCAGTCGCTGTGAGATGAACCGTTCTAATGTTGCTGTGACCACTTGAGCCAGAAATATCAATTCTAACAAGTAACTGCTCAATGCTTCTAACCCAACAAGCAGACAACTCCAGCCAGTCGGTACTTGATCGCCATAGCCAATCCGAAAGAAGGTGCCCATGCTGAAATAAAGCAGCGATAGAAAGTCAACTTCACGAGTTTCTTGACGGGTTAACACCATTCCCCAGCTAAGTCGATCTATTCCCATATATAGTAGTGCAAAAAGCACAATTAATCCCAAGCAAATTGAAGTGAGCAAAACGGCGTAATTACACCATCGACGTGTAGTTAGACGGTTCATATTTTGATTTTGCAATAAAACTCAAGAGTTACGCAGTTGAGTAAAAGGGGAATGAATCCATCGAAGGTCAACGAGTACGACTATATCAACTAACTGAATTGCTACACAGAAAGCCAGCAATGTTGAAGCAGAACGAGTCCAACCAGAAAGTGGAAACTCGCCTGCCCATGATGCAATTATAAGCCTACTACATCGTCTGGAACCAACGCCAGAAGTATTGTGGAATGAAGCTCAACAGCATGTGAGTTTGGCGACTGGAATTCTAGTCGTAGATGATTCTACACTTGATAAGTTTTACGCCAAGAAGATGGAATTAGTCACTCGCCACTAGTCGGGTAAACATGGGCGGGTGGTGCAAGGAATTAACCTCATTTCATTGTTATGGACGCAAGGCGACAACCATATCCCCTTAGACTATCGATTCTACGAAAAGTCGGTGGATGGAGCCACGAAAAACGTTGACGGACGCGCCATGTTGGACGTAGCAAAGGCGAGAGAGTTTGCCCCACAGAGTGTTTCTTTGATAGTTGGCAAGTGTAGTCTAGAAAATCTCAAACTCATTCGCTCTCACCAGTGGACTTGACTAACCCGCTTCCAGCGCAATCGGCATGTCAACCCCGATGGCACAAGCAATCGTCCCTTCGCTGAAGTTGACATCACTAGGATGGGAACCGTTGTACATCTCAAAGACGCTTGTCTTGGTCAAAGTATTTAAAATAGTCGCCCCAAACGGCGACATTGATTACTAGGCAACAAATGACCTCAACTTGAACTAGTTACAATGCTACAGTGGAGCGAGTTTGCTTGGGCAATTGAAGAGTAAAGAGTGCCATCGTGGGTTCAAGCAGTGTTGTGGGGTAGAACGCACTCAAGTACGTGCACCCGCGGGCGCAACGCAATTCCCTTTGGATTGGCAATTCGGGCATTCTTACGCTTAGAACTATACTGGTTTGCTATAGGTATTAGTTGGTACGAAGCTAAACTCGCTATTATTCGGGATGCAATTCGGACTTACCTGAGCGCTCCTCGCTACTCCCTTTACCCAATTGCGTAACTCCTGCCAGTTTTTCTCCCTCAGCTCCCTCAGCTTCCCTAGCTCTCACGATCGCCCCTAAGCCCTCTTCTTGAGTCGAGAAATCAATAAATCGATTTCTGGTAATTTCATTTGGGTGGCGATCGAGGCGAAAACTCCAATGCCGACGAAGCCAGAGGCGATCGTTTGCAGCAATAGTAAAACTAATCCCTGACTGCCGAAAAAATGTTGCAAACTCCAGAGAGTCCCCCAGCTAGCTGCCCCAGCAATAAAGCTACTAGTAATTAACCCCAAAAATGGTAAACTCCATTGCCGCAATGGTAAACCGTGGAGTTTTCGATGCAACACGCCCAAAAACAGCAGCGTCGAGATCGTATTGACTCCTACCGTTGCCAGTGTAATTCCAGGCGCACCAAAAGGTTTGATCAGGATAAAATCTAGCAGGGCGTTAAGGAAGATATTTAACAAACCAACGCGGAAGGGCGTTTCTCCATCTCCCAAGGCGTAAAATACTCGTACCAAGACATCGCGCCCTAAGTAGACAAACATCCCAATGCCGTAGGCAACTAAAATTGAGGCTACGAGTTGCGAATCGTCTTGTTGAAAGGCTCCGCGTTCGTACACAATTCGGACAATTGGCATCGCTAGAGCTGCAAATAAAGCTCCTAAAGGAAGCATCGTGAGAGCCGTTAAAATTAATCCCTGCCGCAGCCGCGATTTGAGATTATCCCACTCTAACGGATCGGCAAAGCGAGAAAGAATTGTAAATAAGGGGAGCAAAATCACATTGGAAATGATGCCGAGGGGAGTCTGAACGATTAAGTTGGCGTAGTTGAAAGCAGCTGCTGCCCCAGGAATATCAGAAGCAAAGAAAAAATCGGTGAACAGATTAATTTGTAGCATTCCAGAAGCAAAAACAGCCGGAGCCATCAACTTAACTGCTTGCCGTACGGCAGGAGAGCGAAAATCAAATCGCAGGCGCAGCGTACCAAGTCGTAATCGCCACTGTACGATTAATTGTACGATCCACTGAAATAATGCCCCTGCTAGCGTTCCCCAGGCTAAAACTTGCCCGCCAATTGCCACATAAGCAGGAGAAATTATTTGGCTCCCCAAAGATAAATATAAGATTCCCAGCCCCAAAATAATCGTGATGCTAGAAAGTACGGGGCTGAGAGACAGCAACCAGTATTGATTGGCAGTATTGAGCGTGCCAAAACCAATCCCAATTAATCCCGACAGTAATATCATCGGCGACATAATTCGCAATTGCTCGGCAGCGATCGCGTGGGCTGTCTGGCTCAATTGCGGACCCACCAAATAAATTAATCCATCCGCTGCAAAGAATAGAGCAATGGATACGAGCAACAGCACCCCACTGACCAGAGTTGTCACGCTTTCAACTAGGGGAGCAGCCTCCCGTTTGCTACGCTTCTCTAAGATGCTGACAATCGTGGTGTGGATCGGACCATTCACGCCCCCCAACAATACCAAAAAGAAACTAGGGACGATGTAGGCATAGTTGTAGGCGTTAGCAGCTATACCCGTACCAAAAGCCGCCGCGATCGCCTGTTGGCGAAACAAGGCAACTAATTTACTCAACAGGGTTGCTACTACAACGATCCCCGCAATTCCAGCTAAAGTTCGAGATTTTGGTTGATTGGACACAACTAGGGACTCGGGGCTAGGGAAGCTGAGGGGGTTGAGGGAGCACAGCAGTTATGCACTTGAAGTTTCAGATCTCGATCCCCCCTATACTCCCTTAACAAAAAAGGGGGGGGAAACTAATGTCCTCTTTTTAACTCTGTTGGGGAATCGACTGCGTAACTTCTGAAAACTATTTAGGGAACATTATAAATATGCCACTCCTGAATTCCCCAATGGCTGAGAACAGCTTCAGCCTTTTGGATCTCATCCTCTGTTGCTTCTACGATCACTAGGTAATCTCCTTGGTTAAATCGCTCGCTGTAAAATCTGGCTTGTTCTTCGGGGACAAACCAACCTCGTAGCGCGCCATGCAGTCCGCCGGCAACTGTAGCAGCTCCACTACCTAAAATAACCGCTACCATACTTTCCACAGCCAAGGCAGGACCCACTCCAGGGACTAGCAAGATGCCCAGTCCAACAATTAAAGTCATTAATCCTACTCCTGTACTCCCTGCCAGCGCGCCCTTTATCGCACTTTCAGCTCGTGTAATTGGCGGTCGTTGAATGACATTACAACCTAGAATCTCATCGCCTTCGGGGGTTTTTGTCACCATAGAAATCTTCTGCATGGGGAAGCCAATGCTTTGCAGCTCGGTAAGTGCCTGTTCTGCGTTTTGACGATGAGAAAATATACCAATACCATGTTTAAGGTTACGATCGGTCATATTGATTTTTGAAAGTTTGATGTTGTAAGAGTGAATACTCTCTACCAGTAGAGTTGGAAAATAGTTGCCAAGCCGCGCTATAGAGAGGCTACTTGAGAGGTGCAAAACGCTTTAACAGGGCTGCTAGAGCAATCATCGGGATTCCCAAACCAAGACAAATTAAGCCTTGAATCAAACTCAGTGTCTCAGTTGTAAATAGCTGGTTCATCACGCTCCATTGACTAAAAAGCGTTTGAAAGATGAATACACAACCAATGCCGATCGCCACAGCATAGCCAATGGATTCATCTTTGCCGCGTATTCTGGCAAAGAGCGCTGGGATAAATCGACTGATGCTTAACAGGTAAAAAGCTTCTGCTGCAACCAATGCCTGAATTGCCATCGTCCGAGCTAAAGTTTCATTTCCTGTGGTTTGAACGATCCATTCAAACATGCCAAAAATTACAATCCAATTGAAAACAGAGACTGCCAGAATCCGTGTCAGCAGGCTACCAGATAGAAGGGGTTTGTTCGTCGGACGAGGAGGTTGTTGCATGACCCCAACAGAGGCAGGCTCAAACGCTAAAGGTACTGTCAAAGCTACGGAGCTAACCATATTCAACCAAAGAATTTGCACCGGAAGAATCGGCAATGCCGTTGACAAAAGTACCCCAATCAAAATCGTCATCGATTCTCCACCATTTACAGGCAAGATGAAGGCGATCGCTCTCAGCAAATTTTTATAAACCGTGCGTCCTTCCTCAACTGCCGCCTCGATTGAGGCAAAGTTATCGTCGGTCAAGAGCATGTCAGCCGCTTCTTTCGCGACTTCCGTACCAGCGATCCCCATTGCCACCCCAATATCGGCTTGCTTTAAGGCTGGGGCATCATTGACTCCATCTCCGGTCATCGCCACAATCTCACCTTTGGATTGAAGCGCCTCAACGATGCGAAGCTTTTGTTCGGGTACGACGCGAGCAAATACCATACTCTGCTCTACAGCATTTGCTAGTTCCCGATCGTCCATTTGGCTGAGATCTTGACCCGTGAAAACGGGAGCATCTTCGCTTTGGTTCAGCCCGATCTTCTGGGCGATCGCCGCCGCAGTCATTGCATGGTCGCCCGTAATCATTTTGACTTGGATCCCAGCCGACTGACAGGAATGAATTGCTTCAATCGCATCTGGGCGAGGTGGGTCGATCATGCCTTGCAGTCCCAGAAAAATTAAATCTTTCTCAATGTCAGAATGCTCAATTGAAGACTGCGAACGCGGTACAACTTTCTTAGCAAGTGCGAGTACCCGCAGCCCTTGCTTCGCCATCTCATCTACAGATCGCTCTATCTGCTTTGAATTGACTGCAATCCTATCTCCATGAGTATCGAGCATTTGGTAGCATCGCTTGAGGATCGCCTCGGCTGAACCCTTGACATAAATCGACCTTTCCGATCTGGTGTCATGCAGGGTTGCCATGTACTGAAACTGAGATTCAAAAGGAATCGTATCGAGTCGGGGAAGTGTCTGTTCCAAAGATTGCCGTGTTAAACCTGCTTTACAAGCTACAGCAACCAACGCTCCTTCCGTAGGACTGCCAACCACTACCCAGTTGCCATCCTCTTCCTTCAAATGCGAGTCATTGCACAACAATCCTGCTTGCAAGCATTCGTACAGGGCTGGTGCATTTGCCAAGTCAACAGGTTGTTCGTCCAGGAAAATCTCTCCATCCGGAGCATAGCCCCCACCGCTGACCGTATAGCGTTGTCCACCGGCATAAATCTCCTGAACCGTCATTTGGTTTTCAGTCAGCGTTCCTGTTTTGTCAGAGCAGATTACCGTTGTGCTACCCAATGTTTCAACCGCTGGTAACTTGCGAATAATGGCGTGATGAGCCGCCATCCGTGAAACGCCTATCGCCAAAGTAACGGTTAAAACAGCTGGTAAGCCTTCAGGAATTGCACTCACTGCTAAAGCGACAGCAGCTTTAAACACCTCAACCCAGGATGCACCTTGGGCAACTCCCACAGCAAAGGTAAACGCGGCCAACCCCAAGATGACATACAGCAGAGTTTTGCTAAACTTATCAATTTTACGAGTCAATGGGGTTTCTAGACTTGTACTCTGTTGCATCAAGTGGGAGAGGTGTCCTGCTTCTGTCATCTCTCCAATTCCCACAACTAGCCCACGCGCTTGACCGAAAGTGACTAAGCTACCCGTGTAAGCCATATTTATCCGTTCTGCTAGAGCAGTCTCCGGAGGCAGCGGTTTGAGATCTTTTTCAACCGGAACCGATTCTCCTGTCAAGCCAGACTCATCCACTTGTAAATCGCGAATTTCGCTCAGCCGTAGATCGGCAGGCACTTTGTCACCGGAGGATAGCAAAACGAGATCGCCAGGAACTAGATCGCTAGAAGAAAGGACTAGCTTTTGACCGTTTCGTACAACGGTTGCCTCCGTCGTCACGGATTCTGCTAAGGCGGCGATGGCATCCTCAGCTTTAGCTTCTTGAACGAAGCCAATGATGGCGTTGATTAGAGTCACACCAAAAATCACGCCTGAATCGATCCACTCTTGCAAAAATGCAGTCACCACCCCTGCAACTAACAAGATGTAAAGTAGAGGCTGATTGAATTGCTGGAGGAATCGTAACCAGGCGCTTTCTCTTTTTTTCGCTGTTAACCGATTTGGACCCAAGCGGTCGTGCCGTTCTGCTGCCTCATTGGCAGATAGACCCGTTTCAAGATCGGTTGCTAAAAGCCGAGCAACTTCCTCTATAGCAAGATAATGCCATAGGTGTTTGGTTGATTTCTCTACATCCGCTACTGCCATAGCACTTCCTTCACGCAAAATGGCAACGAGAGAGCAACTAAAGATGATTTAAGTCAAGGGTTTTTCTGTTGCTTCACGTTGTCTCTAGCGTCGTTTGCAAATGTGAGTGAAATATGATCGACTCGTTGACGTTGCTCACTTTTGGATCACATTTGTCCTCAAGACTAAAAGGCAAGCCAATGGAGGTAGCTTATGGACTTGCAGGCAACGTTTCACTGGATTTATGTAGCAGCAATGGCGATCGGGGCGCTTTACTTCATTTCACTGGGCACCAACCCGCGTGGCGTTCCCAAGTACGAGTATTTGGTTGCTAGCTTCATTCCGATCTGGTCAGGTTTGGCATACATGGCAATGGCATTAGGTCAGGGAAAAGTGGAAGTGGCAGGTCAAATTACTCACTATGCTCGTTATATTGATTGGATTGTGACTACCCCCTTGCTATTGCTGGCACTCTCTTGGACAGCGATGTACTACATTGCAAAAGACTGGACTCTAATTGGTTCTCTGATGGGAACTCAAGCGATCGTGGTGGTGACTGGGCTAGTAGCTGATTTGTCTACTGTGGATTGGATGAGATATCTGTGGTATGCCTGCGGCGTAGCCGCATTTTCAATCGTGCTTTGGGGAATTTGGCTGCCTCTACGCGCCAAAACTCGCGGGCAAGGTGTGGAACTATCAAAACTCTATGACAAACTCGTCACTTACTTCACAGTGTTGTGGATTAGCTACCCAATTACTTGGCTGATCGGTCCTTCGGGGCTGGGTTGGGTCAATCAGACGATTGAGACACTCCTGTTCTGCGTCCTGCCCTTCTTCTCGAAAGTTGGGTTTAGCTATTTGGATTTGAATGGTTTGCGGCGTTTAAATGCCTCTAAAGCTCGTGTTATTGCTTCAGCTCAAAAAAGCTTTTATTAAAGCGAAACTAACTTCACTCAATGATTTCGTAGCGTACTAACTGCCTGATATTTTGTCGGGATAATCCTAGTTCTTGAGCGATCGCCGTTTCTATCCGCTCGACCTCTATTGCTGGCAATTCCAATTCCAATCGCTTTAGGATCGGTTCCGCTGTCTCCACTTCTACCTGAGTCACTCCCTTTGTTCTGTTGATAGTAGCATTGATCAGCAATACGTTTACCGATACCTTTGCTTCCAATTGAGTATCTGATTGAAGTTTGTTCTTTGTACTGTAGGAGCGGCTTAATTCCTGAGCAGCCAGGAGACTACAGACAAACCAGAATCCTGCCGCTACAAATGGTAAAGGCAACCAAAACTCTATCCCCGATACTTGTAGCCAACGTTCGATCGTACGCCGCACGCTTCACCCTGTCCCATTCATTCTATAAGTCCGCTCGTATCTGCACTCTAATGCCGCGATCGCCCTCCTGAAATCTTACCTATAGACGATGTGCTAATTACATTAAATTCTATGCTGATAAAGCAAAGCGCAACAGCAATGGTATGAGAATCTTGCTGGAATGGTATGAGAATTTTACTGGTTGAGGATGATCCTAAACAATTGATGCCCCTTCAAATCGTTCTCTCCCAAGCAGGACATAGCGTGGACGGGGTGAAGGATGGGGAAACCGCTCAGTGGCTCTTATCTGAAAAAGAGTATGACCTACTGATTTTAGATTGGATGTTACCCCACATCAGTGGGTTAAATCTCTGTCGCCAGTATCGAGCAGCAGGTAAAACTGCTCCGGTGCTGATGATTACAGCCAGAGATACCACACCTGAGAAAGTAACTGGGTTAGATGCAGGAGCAGATGACTATCTGGTTAAGCCAATCGACATTGTAGAATTCATGGCACGAGTACGGGCATTGCGGCGGCGATCTCCCCTCTGGGAGGCAGATATTCTCTGCCTTAGCGATCTCCAACTCCACCTCGACACGCTGGCTGTGGAACGACAAGGCAAAGTCGTTTCTCTCTCCAGTCGAGAGTTTCAGTTGTTAGAGTACTTCATGCGTCATCCCCGACAAGTTTTGACTCGCAACCAGATTGAGCAAGCGTTATGGGAGTGGGGGACTGAGCCAGAAAGCAATGCCATAACTGTTCTGGTTCGCAAGCTTCGTCAACGCTTGCAGGCGGTGGGAGCAGCTGATTGGATTGAGACTGTTTATAGTATGGGCTATCGTCTTGTTCCTCAAAAGCATTGACTTTGAAGTTTGAAAAGTGTTCAACCACAGTCGTCGGAATCTAGCTCGTTGGTTCACCCTTTCAATGGGTAGTATTCTCGTGGTCTTCGCTGGGGTAATTTATTATTTTGAAATTAAAGACAAACTAGATGTTTTAGACCGGCTGCTATATGACAGAACAAGGGTGATGGCAGCTAGCGTGCAATATGAGTGGCGCCAGGGGCACAAACAAGTCGATCTGAGCCATGTACCGCTATTAGGCAGCGGCTCTCACCCCTTGGATAAAAATTTAGTCTACGTTCGGTGGTACAACCCTCAAGGGCAGTCGATTCGATTTTTCGGTACTCCTCCCCCACAGCAGTTGAATGTATCCCCTGGATTTCTCACGATTAAATCTGTCGATCCGCTATTGGAAGACGAACTCTGGCTTCGTCAAGTCACGTTGCCCGTTGAAGGACGGCACGGGATACTTGGCTATCTTCAAGTTGCTATGCCACTAGCTGAGACTCAAAACAGTCTTAGTCAGTTTCAAGTTGTATTAACTCTTGCTGTACCTGTAGCACTGGGGTCGATCGGACTGACAGGTTGGTTGCTTGGTGGAGCAGCGATGCAGCCGATTCGACAGTCCTATCACCAACTTCAACGGTTCACTGCTGATGCTTCCCATGAGTTACGCTCGCCGCTCTCTGCCATTCTTACCAATGCCCAAGTTGCGTTAATGATAGCAGCGGACGATTTGCAATACCATCAGCCGTTGGAAAATATTATCGATAGTGCTAAATCGATGGGGACTTTGGTTAACAATTTATTGCTATTAGCTCGTCAACAAGGGCAAATTCTGCCTCAATCTCTCAAGCTGTTAAATCTCAACAATCTGCTGGAGAATTTAGCATCACAATATCTGGAGCGAGCAATGTCCCAAAGCATCAGTCTAACCTATGAGTTGTCCGAGCAACCAATTGAGTTATGGGCTGACCCAGACTTACTGCGGCAAGCAGTAGAAAATTTGCTCGACAATGCCTGTAAATACACTCCTGCTAGTGGAACTGTGCAGTTGCGCTTAGTCCCCCATCCAAGTTGGGCAGTCATCCAGGTCATCGACACTGGTATTGGAATTCCAGAAGCAGATCTACCCTATATCTTCGATCGCTTTTACCGAGTTGACACAGAACGAGCGCAAGATAGTGGCGGCTTTGGGTTAGGATTGGCGATCGCTCGACAAATTGTTCAAGCCCATAACGGTCAAATTCATGTAGTAAGTACAGTAGGTAAAGGTTCGAACTTTCAGGTTGAACTACCAATCAAACCCCGAAGCATGGCTTAGACCGCTTGATGAGCTGTTGCTCACTTGCCATCGCTCGTAAAGTGGATCGAAGGCTTCAGTAAAGTTTGCCGATATTTAAGGTAGAAGCAGCATAGGCTTCCTCTATACTCGTCTTGCTATGTTTAGGTGAGCACAGACATTGCATTGGCTGCTATAGAAAACTCACCTACTTCTGGTGCGCGCAAACTTACATTTGTTTAAAGTACAATCTAATCGTTTGCTAGCCCTTAAAGTAAAGCAAGGAACAGTAGCATTAGGAAACAACAATGTACGTCCTCATTGGCGGAGCAGGTTTAGTCGGGCTAAGTCTAGCGCAAAGCCTTGTAGAACTAGGGCATGCCGTAGCCATTATTGATCTCGATCCTATTGCTTGCCGTTATGCCCGCGAACAAGTGGGGGTGATGGCTTTTGAAGGAAGTGCGGTAAATACGGAAGTTTTGTTAGAAGCCGGGATTCGCAAAGCTGATTCTGTAGCGGCTGTCCTTCGCCATGATGCCTTGAATTTGGCAATGGTGACTCTTGCCAAGCACTACGGAGCTTCCCACATTTTGGCACGAATGCGACATCGCGACTTTGCCGAACCGCTACGCCTTGCAGGAGCCAACCATATTGTCAGTACTGTTGACTTGGCAGTTGCCACAATGGTGAATGCGATCGAGTATCCGCAAGTAGAATCGATGATGCATTTTGAGCAAGGGCAGATTGAGGTACTGAAACTTTCCATTCCAGAAAGTTGTTATGTTGCTAATCGTAGCGTTGCCGAAATTGCTCGAGATCCCCGGTTCCCCGCAGGTTCTTTAATTATTGGCTATCAACCCCATCCCCACGAGAATCTGATGATTCCTAACGGTAGTACGGTACTGGAACCCGATTCAACTATGCTGATCGTGACCAAACCAGGGTCTTTACATCAAGTGATTGATTTTGTGGAAGGCTGCAAGTAGTTTTCATGAAACTAGATCTATATTTTTATTTAGCAATTGCAGCGATTGCTCTGACTTGTTGCACGTCTCAGATAGCATCTCTTTGCTGAGCTAGGACATCCCAAGCTCGATCGTCATGGGCGATTTCTCGTTCGTCAGACTGCAAAATTCGCTCCAGATCTTGTGCTAATTGACGAGAGCGTGCCATCAAAGCGGTGTCATCTCCTTCTACAGAAGCCATATCATACAATGCTTCTTCATCATGATGTCTGAAGGTTTGAGCAGCGCGATGTGCTTTATAGGCTCGTAATCCCAATAGCTTCAATGCCTCAACGCCCATATCTAACGCCGACCCAAATGTCTCGCGTTGAATCACATCTACTCCACGGCGAATCAACTCGTAGCAATGGCGACGATCGATCGCCCGCGCTAAAATCTTGAGGTGCGGAAAGTGGTTACGTGCCAAGTCTACAATCTCCAGGATTTGCTCGCGATCGTCGATCGCTACGACCAGAAGTTTAGACTGTGCTGCCCCAGCTGCATATAACAGATCGATCCGAGAGGCATCACCATAAAATACCTTCCAGCCAAAGCGCCGCAATAGCTCGATTTGGGCTGGGTTATACTCTAAAACGGTAATTGGATAGCCATTCGCGAGCAACAACCGTCCGACAATTTGACCAAATCGCCCAAATCCAGCAATGATTACAGAGTTTTCATTGTCTTCAATGTCATCGGCTTCCCGATCGTCTAACTGTAAAAGAAAACGAGGTACGATCAGGCGATCGTAGGCAATCATAAACAGCGGCGATAGCAGCATCGAAAGGGCGACAACGGCAATCAAGCTGCCTGCCAGATTCTCTGAAAGCACGTTGCTCTGTGCTGCAAAAGAAAACAAAACAAACGCAAACTCATCACCTTGTACCAGGGCAAACGCAAACAAGATACTCTGATTCAAATCCAGTTTGAATAGCTTCCCTAGCGCAATTAACACCCCAGATTTAAGGATGGAGACTCCGACAATTAACCCGAAAATCAGCAACGGTTGCCCCAGGATTAAGTTGAAATTGATGCTAGCTCCGACCGAGAGAAAAAATAACCCCAGCAGCAAGCTCTGGAACGGTTCAACGGTACTCATTAACTCATGACGATACTCACTTTCCGCCAGCACCACCCCCGCTACAAACGTTCCCAATGCTGGAGATAATCCAACTGCTTGCATTGCCAGGGTAATTCCCACAACCAGCAGTAGTGCCGTCGCCGTAAAAATCTCGCGCAGGCGAGTAGCCGCAATAAAGCGAAATACCGGACGCATCAAGAATCGCCCACCCACGACAATACCGCCCACCGTACTCATGACCAGTAGAGTTTGTTGCCAGCCTGCCAGTGTATTGCTTGATGTCGCAGTTTGACTCACCGCCTCTCCAGGATTTGTGGTCAGCAGGGGCAACAGTGCCAGGATAGGAATAACGGCAACTGCCTGAAACAACAAGATTGAAAAGGCGGACTGTCCTCCCTCTGTTCTCATGAGTCCCCGTTCAGTCAGGGTTTGTACGCCGATCGCCGTCGAAGAGAGGGGCAGGATCAGCGCGATCGCCAGTGCGGTTTGCCACGACAGTCCCAACAGGATTCCTAGCCCTGACAGGAGGACAACGTTAGCAACCATCTGCAATCCGCCCAATCCCAAGATTGGGACTCGCATCCGCCACAGCAGATCGGGCTGAAGTTGCAAGCCTACTAGAAATAACATCATCACCACGCCAAACTCAGCGAAGCGCATGACATCCTGACCTTCCTGCCCCACTAGACGCAGCCCGAACGGACCGATAACGACTCCAGCAATCAAATATCCCAATACAGAACCCAGTCCCAGTCGTTTGGAAATTGGCACTGTAATGACTGCCGCCGCTAGGTAGACGAAAGCCTGAAAGAATAAGTTTTCATTGGACATGGAGAGGTGTCTCCTGCGTGTCGAGCGCTTGCTCAAGGTAATGATTTAGATGTCGGTGTTGCAGCAGGTGCTCCCAATCAATCGCGTGGTTGCGTAGCATCAGAATCACGGTTTGATAGTCTTTGACATACCTAGAAATTTGGTGAGTCTCCTGTAGTTGGTGGGTTCCGTGAATCACAAACGGTGGTAAGTATTCCATCCCACACAGATGTGCCGTTTGCTCAAAGGGAGCCAGAAGTTCTCGGATTGTGAAGTAATTATGTCCCTGTCGGCAATAAGCCTGCTCGCTCCCTCCAGTGGTAATAGCAGAAAGGAGCTTTTTTCCGCGTAAGGCAGTGCCATTATGACCATAGGCAAAGCCATGTTCCAGCACTAGATCTTGCCATTCTTTGAGGATGGCAGGGCTGCTGTACCAGTAGAAGGGATGTTGAAAAATAATGATGTCATGGGTGACCAGAAGCGCTTGCTCAAACTTCACATCAATATGAAAGTTGGGATAGTGCTCATATAGGTCGCGAATGGTAATGGAGTCCATTCCACGAACGGCTTTAATCAATTGGCGATTGATTCGTGACTTTTCCAGTGCCGGATGAGCAAATAAAATCAAGATACGGTTTGGCTTATCCATTGATTGAATCGAGTGACACGATGGAGTTGGCAATCTAAAAACGATTCAGCAGGTTTTCCAGGCGCGTGCGATTGCTGAGCGAAACTAATTTGTTTAAACTCAGCGTCGCAAAGTGAGCGACAAAGAGAATCTCGACCACAAAATGACTGAGAGCTTCTAAGGTGACAGCGAGCCACATTG
>NZ_RSCK01000098.1:17439-21060 GCF_003991895.1 Chroococcidiopsis cubana SAG 39.79 | reverse complement strand
GTCGCCGCCCCATTTGCAATCTGGGGGACACCTTGCCCAGCGACGTAAAAGCCAGAACTATCTTTGACGCGCGATCGCCATCCGATGTAAATATATAACCCGAAAGAGAGGGAAACTAACCAAATTGTCCAAAATTCTGCCATAATTCAACCTCACGTCCTCACACCATATTTGCGATCGAGCTTGTCCATTTGAAACGCATAGATGAAAATTAATCCGACAAACGTTAAAATCGAGCCTTGTTGTGCCAGCCAAAAACCGAGAGGAATGCTACCAATTCGGAGTGCATTCAGTGGTTGTACCAGTAGAATGCTGAACACTAACGATACCAGCGCCCAGACAATTAATAAATTCCGAATTAGAGCTGTGTTTGCTCGCCAATAAGCTTCTTGTCTGTCTCTATCCATAGTTTTTGTACGGCATTGTGTTTGTTTTGTTGTGAAACGATTTAGAATGAAGCTAGTACGATGAGGCGATCGCACCAGAGCGTTTGTGACAGAAGTTGTCTAGTTTTAAGAATCCCAGGTAGCTCCATAGGCTGGAATACCTTTGCCTAAACAAGTCTTGATTACCTTTTCAGTAACCGCTTTATTAGATACACAAAACACGGCTTGCGCTCTAAAATCTCGAACGGCTTGAATAGCTAACTGCTCTACATTTGGTCTACCATGCACTCCTGTATCGAAAATATTGCAACGAGAATGAGAGTTAAGTAAAGACCAAATCTCTTCGCCGTAAGTCTGTTTGTGGTTGTTACCAACCCATATAATACAAAGCTTATCACCATTTTTTCTCACATGAGGTAAAACTGGTGCAATTCCAGCTCCAGTGGCGATGACAACTACTCGTGAATAAGCGTTAATTGAGAACATAAAACCAGGAGGTTTGACTCGACGAACCCATAGTTGTTTGGGTAAATTTCCTTTTTTAACTTGCCGAATCAAATTTTGAGTCCAGTCACCTGTCGCGCCGATGATTAAATGAATTTCTGATTCGGACGTTTGCTGGTTGAAACTCGTTCCTGCAACGGAAAAAGAATGCCATTCAATACCATCTAAACTAATTCGAGTAAATGTCCCTACATCAGCCTTTCCTGGAATAGTTATAACTAAAACTCCTTCAGAAGGACAATCCATTCTAAAATTAGAGATACATTCCACACTCATCCAAGGCAAAGCTACACTGAAAATCATCAGCACGAGCATGAGTAAAACTGGATTAGTTAATAAAGTTTCAAGAGGATAAGCTTGGTTGAGAGCGATCGTAAATTGAAATCTAATTTGATGCAGGACGAGAATCCCCAAACAAGACCATCCCAAATAGCGATGACTGATTTCAAACGTATCATGGAATTTATGACGCAATGGGGGAATAGCAGTGAGGACAATAATAACTAAAAGTGTTAACAGTATACTGGATAGAGCGATTGATATAGGATCGCTGGATACAGATGTTGATAGAAGATCGCTAGGATTTCCTAACTGCTGCCATTCATTAATAATTAGCCATAGAAGACCCCAAATAGCACATGAGGCGTGAACGCCACCGATGTGATGAACGCCACTATTAAAATAGTATTTGCCCCGAATAATCTTTACCGAAATCCATACTGCTAAACGATACAATAAATGTAGAATTAGTTCATTTCGGACTAAAACAGCTACTAATACATTGCTAACACTAACAATTGCTGTTGAAACGTCAGTTAGATGTATTGTTTGGTAAAAATCAATCAAAAGTAAAACATTGACTAAGGAGACTAAAACCCACCAAAAAATATGCATATTAAAGCTTTGCTCGAAGATAAATCTGTTAGGAACAACTTTAGAACTTCCAGATTTGATGCCATTTATAATTTTTCAGGCACTTTTCTTAGTAAATTCTAGAATTTCTGTCATGAGATTCTACTCCTCTTTGTAGTTGTAGAAATTAAAGGCGTAATTTACTAAAAAGTCGAAGACTTTGACCCGATAAAGCGAACGTTGACGCTCCTCCCTGCCAGACAAAAATCGTCCGATCTAAGAGATTTCTGCCAATCAACTTTGATTCGCACTGTCGCTACCCGTACTGGTAGTTGACGCTGAGCGATTTCTGGCGGTGGTTCTACAACATACTGTCCAACTTCAACACGACCTGTACCTGCTCTGATTGTCTCTACTCGTCCTTTCCATCGAAGATTACTTGAGTTATCAAGATTAATTTCTGCTTCTTGTCCAACGACAAGTTTATTAGCTTCAGTCTCATTTATAAATGCTTCTATCCAAAGATTCTGACAGTTGAGTAACTGAATAATTGATTTATTTGCTTCAACTATTTCCTGGGACTGGGAATCAATTGACCAGATTGTGCCTGTTGTTGGTGCTAGAACCGAGACGTTTTGTTGAGCCTGCAATTCCTTACTAGTAATGGATAGCTGTGACTGAATACTCTGGATTTGTTGAGAGAGGTTTCTTCGTTGTTGCTTTAGGTCTATCAACTCTGCATCAAGTTCGAGAACGCGAGTTTCAGGATAGCTTAAGGTGCGAGTTCCTTCTAGCTGAAGTCCGCCAGCTTTTGTTGCTTCTAAGTTAAGTTTGGCTAGCTCAATTCTCGATTGAGCTTCCTTGACTACAGCAGATGCTTGCTGCGCTTCTGCAATTTTATTTTCAGCTCTAGAAACGGTTTCTACTCCTTCCTTTGCTAAGCTAGCAAGGCGCTGAGCGTCCCTCTGCGCTACTTTTTTTCTAGCTTGTTCTCTTGCAATTTCCCCTTCAAATTGTTTTATCTGTTGATGGGCGTACTTGAGTTGAAGCATTCTCTGGGAACTAGATTGTTGTTTAAACAAATTCATCAATTTAGCTCGATTTAGAATTTGCTGTTTTACCCCAAAACTTTGTTGTTGAACATCTTGCAAACGAGATTTTAACTGCTGCTTCTCAATTCTAAGAACTGATACTCGGGGATTTTCGATAGTAGATTTAATTGTGCCGATTCGCGTACCTTTCTCAAGTTGCTCGCTTAACTTAATTTTCTCGCTTTTCAACTCTAGCTCGCCTGAGATAGATGCCCGCACGAAAATAATTTCACCGTTAATAAAAGCTTGTGCGCTCTGAATTTGAGAGAAGTTGCGTCTCAGCCTAATTCCAATAACAGCTAGACAGGTAAAGATTAGAATCGAAAGAATTATTTTTCCTGAAGCTGTTTTATTTAATGACATGGTATCCGTACAGAAGATGGGGAAGCAGGTAAGGCAGAATCACAAGAATAGAAACTGGCAGCAAAGAGGGAGCAGATTAACTCAGCACTTCTATAATGCAAAAACTTTATCAAGTTAGAAAGCGAATTTTAAAAGCTTAACAGAAGGTACTGATAGTAGGAAAAAGCATCCTTATCGAGACGAACATAAATCACCTTAAAAATTGTAAACTGAATTAACGATTAAGTAAATTTTTAAATATAAACAATTCATTAAAATCTCACTGAGCTACTGAGCAATATCAAGCTAAAGCAGCTAAAATTGTTGTAGTCATAATTTATCGATAAGGAGCGATCGCCTGCATCTGATAAATGTCATATTAAAATCGTGACAATTGTCATCCTATAATAGAAGTTGTAAAATAAAGGACGACTTGATAAAGGTAG
>NZ_RSCK01000098.1:0-17429 GCF_003991895.1 Chroococcidiopsis cubana SAG 39.79 | reverse complement strand
CCATCAGCAATACTTTACTTTTGACAAGGCATTTATGTATGGATAACCATACATCCTATTTAGGATTGCTATACAAGTAATAGCTGTTTGCTAAAGGCTAATCAGGTGCTTGTACTAGAGAAAATTTGATAACTACTGTTTCTAAGATTTGCTTTCCTATTCGTAAACTTTGAAGTGGTTCTCTAGCCAAGACAACAAATCCGCTCCCCCAAAAGAAGTTAGAGTGCTATGCTTGCTTAGAGCTTTTAGAGCATTGTCTGCACCTCGGTCTTCTATTAATTTTGAGAACGGAGCGTTCCCATTTATTTTGAGAACGCTCGTTCCTGTTTGTTGCAAATTTCCTACCACGACAGCAGCAATTGAATAATCGAGTTTACGGCGAGAAGATCTAGACTTAACGCCTTTGTTGCTCTTGACAATAGATATCCCGTTCGGAACTATCAGTACCAGGTGGATAACTGAATGACTGTTGCAGAAATTGTGCATTTCCAGCAGCAAATTCTTCAATTTCTTTTGCTATCTGCATCCGCTCCGCTTCTGTACTCGCATTTCGCAAGCGCTCGTAATTCCGAAATGCCCCTTCACGCCACAGCACTATAGTTTTAAACCGCTGGCGATCGTCCTCATCACCAGGTACATCTTGGTCGTCTATTGTCGGATCGAATTTTCCTGTTAACTCCTTGAGGGGATTTACTTGTTGTAGGAAGTCGTTGACGCGGGTATGGTCTTCATAACTCACCGGACGACCCTTGAGATAGAGCTCGTAGAGTACAAATGGCAAATCCCGCTGAATGTGAGCGTTAATACCTAAAGCTAAGTTACCTGACCCTGAAACCGAGCGGTTTTGTGCGGCATCGAAGGTTATTTGCCAAACTGGGGGAACGTTGCCTTCACCCTTATGGTAAGCATCGTAAGCCCGAAAGTAATACTCGGCAAACAGTGCATCCTCCCGAATTACAGCAGTAGGATTGTTATAGTTCACCTTACCTAGTGTTTGTTGAAATACTTCTGTAGTCCGCAAATAATTGAGTGCAAATACAGCATCATGGTCGCATTGTTTTGCTAATGGTTCGTAGCGACGCTCCATCTCTTGAATGACGAGAGTAACGCACTGGGGCTTGCCTAATTTGCAGACTTTCTTAGATGTAAGTTCTTGGGCTAATGCCCAAGTCAATCCTCCAGGGGAGAGCCAGAGTAAAGCAACTACTAAAAATAAAGAAAGTTTTTTCATCTACTTGCTGTTAAGAGTGTTTTATCGTCAAATCAAATTAATTTACACCGAGCAGAGTCAGAGTGTGTAAGTACTACTTCGATCGCTAAAATTTTTGTCATTGTTTCCTTTACAAGGGATTCCAAGGCGATCGCGTTTAGCTCTAAAAGACATTCTATAACTCAACTGCAGAATAAGAATTGTTTTGTAGCTCCTGAAACATCGCAGATGATTAATCAAGATTGAGAAAATCTTTGATGCATGACACTGTTTTTTGTACGCTAGTTCTACCAGAACTGTAATAAGAAGTTATCGGTAGACAATTACCCGATCCAAATACAATACTAGCTCGATAAGCCGCATCCCACTTTACGCTTGCTATACGTTTTTCAACCCGAACATCTCTAATTTCTCTTAAATGATACTCAACAATGTTTGTACCAAACAAGCTTTGGCGCTTTAAAGTCAGCGTACCCTCGGTTTTATTCAATGAGCAAGTTACGCTTGGAGCTTTTAGCAGCCAAAAATAAGCAAGAGCAATAAATATAGCCCCGAGTAGTGAAAACTTTGGTTCTATTAATATGATAAAAAATCCCGTAGTAACGATAATACTCGTTAATATCCAAACATCAAAAGGTTTGAATCGAAGTATCAACAAACTTCGAGTTCTTTGTACGATCCTCATAAGCTGTTCTACATCCAGCGACAGTGGATATGTCATAGAAAAAATTGAAGTGAGATAAAATCTTGGCTTTGAGATTGATTTAGGCAGCTACTTTGAAGATTTGAGTCACGATTTTTAATTATTTCACAAACTTTGCTGAGTTTAAATTATCTTATTTGAAATTTTTATGCACTTCTTATTCTCGGAGCGCATTTGTTATTCTATAATTACTAATTACTGTCTTAGCTGTATATAGGAGCAAGAGAATAGTAACATGATTGCCAATAGAAATATAGATGAATGTCTTTTAGGAATACTTGATTGTCCATCTGAATATTCTTCTAATAATGGTTGTCACATAAGATGGACTTGTGGAAGCTACTACTATTGCACAGAAGTTACACAAGCTTGGGATCTTCCATTAGTGCGAAAAATGTCTGATACTTTCCATTACTGGCAAGTCTTCCTTGGTCGTCCTTATGATTTTGATCGGGAAGAATATAGTAGAACATACATGGAAATATATAAAACATACGTGGAAGAATATAGAAGATACATGGAAGAATATGGATACGCTGAGGCTTGGCCTCTTCTTCAATTATTAGTGCGAAAAAAGTCTGGCACTTTCCATTACTAGCAAGTCGTCCTTCGTCTTTCTAATATTCGTCCTTATAATTTCAGTCGAGAACAGGACTATAGAACATATTTGGGAGAATGTGGATACGCTGAAGCTGAAAAGATTCCTTCTTTAGAATGTATTAGCAATTGAATCTATATATAGATTTAATGAAAATGAGGTAGAAGGAGAAGAATATGAAGTTTTGCGAGGTATCGAGCAAGACGATCGGTCTAAAATTAAACAAATAGTGCTTGAGATTCAAGACATAAAAGACAGAATAAATCAAATTAAATCGCTTCTAGAAAGTCAGAAGTTTCGCGTTATAGTTGAACATAATAATTTAGTTCCTGACTCACTCAAATATTTAATTTATATGCTGTCAGAAATGACGATTGCAGAACTTGTTGATTCTGTGAGAGTACTCAGTTTTGCGTATCCTTTTTAAACTTCCCATATTCGCGCTCTCCTCAAGCTCTCTCAAGCCATCGATAGAGTCAGTAATACGATTACGATTGGTAGATTAAGCAGTTGGATGGTCGTCCTGACGATCGCAGTTGGGTTCTACAACGTCACTGCCCGTTATCTCGGACGGATAAATTGGACTTAAACTTTCCTCAAACGCACCGCTCGAACTGCAATGGTATTTGTTTTCATTCATGTTTTTTTTCGGCTTTGCCTACATTCTAAAACAAGGCGCAAATGTTCGAGTTGATTTTCTGTATACAAACTGATACTGTTGGCGAAGTCAAAAAAGGGCAGGCATGGGAAAATACTAAGGTGCTAGCATTAACCCCCATCGATTGGGGAAGCAGCTGGAGGAATCGTCGAAGTGCTTCAACCTCAAACCATTAGCCCTGTTCCAGAACAAACGGTGCGTGTCGCTCGCGCTGCCTTTCCCAAAGGTAATCTCTACATCACCATGCGCGACGAAATAGGAACTCTCTATAACGATCGAGATTTTGAAACATTGTTTCCCACGCATGGGCAACCAGCTTTTAGTCCTTGGCGCTTAGTGCTAATCTGTGTGATGCAATTTATGGAGGAACTGTCAGATCGGCAAGCAGCAGAGGCAGTCCGCAGTCGAATCGATTGGAAATATGTCTTAGCTTTAGAGTTGACTGACCCTGGGTTTGATTTTAGTGTACTGTGCGAGTTTCGAGCGCGGTTAATTGCCGGAGGTAGCGAGCAACAGTTATTGGATACGCTGCTCAAGCAGTTCAAGGAGCGGGGTTGGCTGAAAGCAAGAGGGAAACAGCGCACCGACTCAACACATGTGCTGGCGAGCATCCGCACCCTGAACCGACTTGAAAGCGTAGGCGAGACCCTGCGTGCTGCACTTAACACTTTGGCTACCGTTGCTGCCGACTGGTTGTGTTCCTGGGTTCCACAGGAGTGGTTTGACCGCTATGGGCATGCAGTAGACGAGTATCGTTTGCCCAAAGGCATTGCGGCACGCAAGGAGTACGCCCAAACTATTGGCTGTGATGGAATGCATCTGTTGATAGCTATTTACGATGATGAAACAACACCTCAATGGCTACGGCAAATACCCGTTGTGGAGATTCTCCGGCAAACGTGGGTGCATCAATATTATATGGATAATGGTCAAGTGTGCTGGCGGGAGAAAGCAGACTTACCACCAGCAGGCAACCGCTTTGACTCCCCCTACGACCCTGATGCCCGTTATGGCAACAAGCGCTCTACCACTTGGACGGGCTATAAAGTGCACATTACTGAAACATGTGATGTTGACGAGGTTCATCTAATTACTAATGTGGAGACAACCCATGCCCATCTTTCCGATGTGGAGCAGACAGAGCCTATTCATGAAGCACTTTCCGCTAAAGCATTGCTGCCAACAGAGCATATTGTAGATGCTGGTTATGTTGATGGAGAGCTGCTGATTAGTAGTAAAGTCGAGCATGGAGTAGATCTCATTGGTCCTGTACGTCCGAATACAAGTTGGCAGGCTAAAATTTCTGGTGGATACGACAATAGTCAATTTATCGTCAACTGGGATGCGCACACAGTTACCTGTCCTCAAGGTCAAACAAGTACCACTTGGACTCCCAGTGACGATAAGTGGGGTAATGCTGGAATTAACGTCAAGTTTTCTCGCCCAGTCTGCCGAGTCTGTAATTCTCGGTCTTTATGCACTGGCTCAAAAACCGATTCACGATTCATTAGATTGCGCCCCCAGGCTGAACATCAAGCTATTCAATCGATTCGACAGCAACAACAGACGGCGGAATGGAAACAACGCTACAACCGACGGGCTGGAGTTGAAGGGACTATATCACAAGGGATTCGGTCCTTTGGTCTGCGGCGAGCACGTTACATTGGCTTGGCAAAAGCCCGATTACAGCACATTATGACGGCTGTAGCAATTGATCTAGTTCGCGTGGTTGCCTGGTTGCGCGGTATTCCCCATGCAAAAACCAGAACCTCACGATTTGCTGCCCTAGCTCCAACTGGAAGCTTTCTTCGTGAAGATTCTGGCTCCCAAGCGCATCTGAATCATCCTTAACCTGGTAATACACGGTTGACCGTTTTTCATCTAAGAGACTAAAATTACGGTGTAATACATGGAAAATGGCTATGAAACGTGATGTCCAGGGGAAGTTCGCGCTCAAAAACGAAGATTACCGTAAGGTCCGCTCTTTGAGACTAACCGATCGAACCTGGAAGGTATTGGGCATTGCTGCTGAATGCTCAGGCGTAACTAGAGCTGACTATTTAGAGCAGATTGTTAGGGAGCAGAACCGCTCAAGTATTACACAGCAGAAAGAAGAAGTTCTGCCGAGTATTACACGGAACGAGGTCAAAGAGCTGCCATGTAATACTTGGCAGGATAAGGAAATAGAGCGACTCAAAGCGGAGATACACGACCTGAGTCAAGAAAACGTACAGCGAGTGGAGCGGGCGACAATTGTGCTCCCCCAGATCCCAGACCTTGAGGCAAAACGCGATCGTGTTTTGCTTGACCTCAAGTTAGGTAAGCAAGCCCCTGGATATAAAGCTGCTCAAAAAGCTCTCAATCGCTTCATCGCGCTTATTGAACCGCCCAGATGACAGCTTTTTTCGACTTCGCCAACAGTATCCATTGCTACTCGCACCCGAAATCAGGGTTAGTTAGGAAGATAGGAACTGAACCTGTAAGCTTATAAACACTCTTATTGGAGTTGAGAAAAACCACTAGATAATTGAGGAATAGAAAAAACTGTTAGCCAGGGATATATCAGGTTAAATAAAGTAAAAGGTTGAAGAATTAACCGAAGATTATTAAGAATGTTTTTCCAGCCATTCCCATCATCCCACCACGGATGTGAAGTCAACTTAGCTCCAGATTGTGGTGGAGAAAAGCCCATTTGTTCCGAATGTAAACTAACCATCAGGTAAGCACTACAAATTATTTCCCACCACCGCTCAATCTGGTCATAGTTGGTCATCCGAAAATCAGCCCATCCTAACTCATTCTTACTTTGTTTTAATCCGTATTCAACCCAACTTCTTAACCCGTAGAAGTTACCAACTTCTCTTGGGGTAATATCTGGATATTTACTCATAACGTACCAAGTAGAGTTTTCAGGCAATTGCTCGACATCTGTAGTAATCTGCCAATATCTAATTTCTCCACGTTTGCCTGGAATAATTTCTCTGATAAACCGATTTTCTGTAGTGAGGTCAGAAAATACCCTTTGAAACTTATGCCATTTTAAATATTGAACTCGTTGTCTTGGAAGTAGCTCTATGCGATGATTTGAGCGAATGGCAACAATATAGTTTAAGCTGAGTTCATCTAATACAGATATGAAATTTGTACTACTCTCACCATATAAGCTATCTGCCAGTACCAAGTTGAACTTAAAACCCATTGACTCTAGTTGTCTGAGCAATATTGCTGCTATTTCTGGCTTCGTCCGATATTTATCTTCTGCTTTTAGTCTCTCTTTGGGTTTATACACTTCAAACAGTAACGGAAATGTCATTCCACAAAACACACCATACACTGTTACCACCACAATTCCATTCTCGGTTTTTCCCAAGTTTCCAATATACTGCCGCTTTACATAATCCGTTGATGTTCCTTTTTTCTTGTCTCCCGTTTCGTCAACAATCAACACGATTGGTCTTCCGTTTAACACCTGTAAGATTAACTCTAATCTTCGAGTTCTTATCTCTTGTGTTTTCCAAGGTGAATGGGTTAAAAAATGATGTAATGGTTGGTGGTTCTCTAACCCCACAATTCTTGCTATCGCAGGCAAGCTTTTCCTTTTTATCTCCGATATCATTCCCACATGCAGGTACTTAAAAGCTTCAAAGCTCCTCACCTCTGGAAACAGCTTTTCATACCATTGACAGTATTCGTCTACAAATTTTACTGTTGCTGCGGGTGGACGCGGCTCTACCATACTTTCTGTCTTTGTTTGGGCGTTTGTGTCTTATTATATTACTTCCAGAGTGATAAAACAGGGATAATATCAAATCCGGTTAATAGAGTTGTCGGGAAATAATTCAGGGAGAGGACCGAAAGTCCAAACATCTGGGTTTCGATGGCATTTTCATGCTGCCATCAAGTAGAAGTTCCATAGTCCAGCCGCCGTGAGCATCAAACGGTCGTCAAAATCCTCAATCCGATTCCGATAAACCGCACTTACAGCCCCATAGCGTTTCACGCCTGCAAAGGCATTCTCACACACCACACGAGACTGACTTAACACGCGATTGTCTGCTTTTTGTTCCGTGGTCAATTCCCCTCCTTTGGGCTTTCGATGCGGGATATGGATATTGTCATATTGCTTATCGACTCCGAGAAATCCCAAATCCAGTTCAATCGGAATCTCATCTGGCACACTGCCTGCAATGTCCTCATCATCGTAAAACTTTTTATCGTGCAACTTTCCCTCCCGTGCCTTACTCAATACCAGCACTCGCTTGCCTTGGTCTACTGCTGCCAAGGGAAAAGCGCGTATGCCGCCGTTTCTTGCCAGAATAGTTCCGTTGCTGCTGCTGGGGGTCTTTAGGTCGTTGGATGGGATGTTCTGTACCATCAATCATCACCCGTTCTACTTCAGGAAAGCGGACCACAAATTCCTCCACACTGGTGAGTTTGCGCTCTGGTAGTGCCAGTTGCTTACCTAATGTTTGCTCCAAAATTGGCTGGAGTCGATGCATCCACTCGTGCGCTTGAGAGCGATGCAAATCAAAAATAATTCCCGCTAAATCGAAGGTAGGGTAACACTTGAAGTAGAACAAAATGAAGAACAGCTTCTCTTGAG
The DNA here is from genome assembly GCF_003991895.1 of Chroococcidiopsis cubana SAG 39.79. NCBI lineage: Bacteria > Bacillati > Cyanobacteriota > Cyanophyceae > Chroococcidiopsidales > Chroococcidiopsidaceae > Chroococcidiopsis > Chroococcidiopsis cubana. Next base: position 9,657 of record NZ_RSCK01000098.1, on the reverse strand, counting down.
TACTGAGTAGACGAGCTTTTCGCCCTCCACCCACCGCTCGTTGACGCGGTTGACTCTGGCGGCTTTGCTCATACAGTAGGCTAAAGCTGTCGAGTAGCTCATCAAACGCTTTCCGGTTCAGTCCGGTCAAAGCTCGCAGCAATCGATCTTGGTTCAGCACCCGTTGGATGTCCAGCATCGTCATTTTCCCGTCACTGCCCTCTATTCTCCTCTATTTCCCGACAGGTCTAAAGAACCATAATAAGAAGAGGGAGTAGGAAGCTAGCAATGCCAAGACAGCTCCAGATTCAGCCACACCTAAGTATAGAAGAACTAGAGCAGCGTTATCGCGCCTCAAGCGATGGGGTAGAACGCAGTCATTACCAAATTATTTGGTTGCTAGCTCAAGGCAAACGCAGTAGCGAAGTGGCACAAATAACTGGATACAGTCGCAGTTGGATTTACGAGCTAGTGTGGGGCTACAACCGCTTAGGAACAGATGCCCGCTTGTGATAAGCGGCATGACAATCCAGATGCAAAACCACTACTGAACGACCTGCAACAAGCACAACTATGGCAACTGTTGCAGCAACCGCTCTTCTGATGGAGATCTGTGGGATGGACCAAAGGTGGCGGCTTGGATGAGTCAGATTTTAGAACAACCAATTCATCCCCAACGAGGATGGGAATACTTACGGGCATCGGAGATGCGCCGCCGTCCTCGTCCAGAACATGAGGAAGCGAACGTGCATGAGCAACAACAATGGAAAAAAAAATGGCGCAGACCTTAGAGCAAGTGCGGTCTTCCTATCCTGATGCTACGGTTGAAGTCTGGGCAGAAGATGAACACCGTATTGGTTTACATCCAGTCAATCGAATGGTTTGGGTTCCAGTAGGTGAACAACCAGTTGCTCAAGTTAACTGGCGCTTTGAGTGGCTGTGGTTAGTTGGCTTTGTTCATCCCTGTTCTGGTGAAACCAATTGGTGGATTGTACCTTTACTCAACTGGAGAGTTTTCAGTCGCCTATTGGCAGACTTTGCACGCCACTTTGGTTTAGGCAAGCGTAAGCGCGTCATCCTTGTCGTTGACCTGTGCCTCTTTCCATCTCAGCGATCGAGTCGTATTCCTGACGGTATCCACTTGTTATTTTTACCGCCCAAATCTCCAGAATTGCAACCATCCGAGCGACTCTGGACATTAACTAATGAGGCGATTGCTAATCGTAGCTTTACCCCATTAGACGAGCTAGAAGCTGTCACCTCTCATCGCTGTCAAGTCTTACTTAACCAACGCCAGCTCATCCAAGGGTTGACAAGTTATCACTGGTGGACGGAGGCAGTCAACTAATTATGGGCAATCAACCGGATTTGATATTAGCAATAAGAATGTCAGCCGAGCTAGGTACTCGTGGCTCTAAATCTTGAAACAATGGCGTACTCAAGTAGCGTTCGCCAAAGCTGGGCTGAATCATGACAATCAATTTTCCTTTGTTCTGCGATCGCTGAGCGACGCGGATTGCTGCACATAATGCTGCACCAGAGGAGATACCAGAGAGTAGACCTTCTTCTTTTGCCAACCGCCGACCGTAAGCGATCGCTTCCTCATCGGTCACAGCAATGACTTCATCGATCAATTCAACTCTAAGGACTTGAGGAATAAACCCAGCACCAATACCCTGAATTTTGTGCGCTCCTGGTTGTCCCCCTGATAAAACTGGGCTATTAGCAGGTTCAACCGCGATCGCTTGAAAACTTGGTTTGCGTGCTTTAATTACCTCTGCTACACCAGTAATCGTCCCACCAGTGCCGATTCCAGCCACCACCATATCTACTTGCCCATCTGTATCTGACCAGATTTCCTCTGCTGTTGTCTCTTTATGAATCTGTGTGTTAGCTGGGTTACGAAACTGTTGCAGCATATAAGAATGGGGTGTTGTATCAACTATTGTCAGCGCTCGATGGATTGCACCGTTCATACCTTCAAATCCTGGCGTAAGTTCGAGTTCGGCTCCATAAGCCCGCAACATCGACCGTCTTTCAATGCTCATTGTATCTGGCATCGTCAAGATCAACCGATATCCTTTCGCAGCTGCTGCCATTGCCAAAGCAATTCCAGTATTTCCGGAAGTCGGTTCGACTAAAGTCGTCTTTTCTGGACTAATTAGACCTTCTTGCTCTGCCGCATCAATCATGCTGACACTAATTCGATCTTTGACTGAGGCAGAAGGGTTCATGTTCTCCAATTTTACCACAATTTGCGCTACACACCCCTCGGCTTGCGGAATGTTGTTCAGTTGCACTAAGGGAGTACGACCGATTAATTCTGTAATGTCTTTGGCGATCCGCATGGCTTTAATTGATTATTAATTGTCAAACGAAATATGAGTTGTTAAATTTCCAGCTGCTTCAATGTTGAGTACGAGAAGTTAGTATTTGTAGAGAAGCTATGTTACCGCAATACTCTTTAGCTGGAATTGCTTCCATCATCTTTTGCGGCTCTGGTAACTGCAAGTTGGTCATTGCTTAAGTGAAGTTTGGTACTGGATTGCCCAATTGTAGGGACATGGGAGACTTCCACTTTAACGAAAAATAAATTAATCTATCAACTTGATAGATTTCTTCAAAATTGCCCAATAATATGCTTGAACCGCAAAAGCGTTTTAAAGTTATTGCTATCCAAATACCTGTAAGAGCAAGTGTAAACTTACAAGTTCACATTTTGAGCGGAAAACTCTTAATAAATGAATCATCCCAATACTTCGTTATTGCAAAGCATAATAGTTTTAACTTTAGCAACGAAACCCGTTAAAAAATCCGGGACTTCTTCGACCTAAGGGGATGAAATTGTTCGCTTCATTTCTAGCATATTCTTTAATGAAGAAATGTAAATACAGATACATTCAAGTTTAAAGCTGTCGCTGAATTATCGACAGAACCATCTCCGCTCGCATCGACACCAATTTGCAATGCGCGAATGTCAGTGCTACCCTTGATTTTACGGTTTGCATCTGTTGCGGGAATTGCGCGGGAATTGGTAGAGATTTGAGTCTCAAAACCTGCTCGAATTACATAGCACTTAAAAACTTAGTAGAATTTGGTTTGCGATCGCGTGCTAGAACACTTAATTTTTTACCTGCAAGATTAGATTCTGGTTTGTTCGTCGATCGCCCATCTCGTTCTTAGTCAACTGGCGATTACGATCTGACAAAAATTGATCCACCAGATAAAATCTTCTCAGAAGAGGCGTTGCTGAATAGAAATCCGATCTTTATTCAACTGATTTTACTCGTTTGATCGATTTTGGGAACGATCCATTCCTACTTGTTGTCAGTTGTCCACCACAGAGGTAGCAGCAATTAAGTCATCGCTTTAACGGCGAGATAAGTCAAACCGATCTTGGCAGACAGCTTCAAACGTTTTGTGTCTGAGCAATACAACCGTCGCGATCGCCGCCTTATTTTTCCTCAATGGAGCTTTGTTTGACTAACGGGGCTTAAACAAAAAAGCAAGGAAGAATGAGCTAAGATGTAGGCATAGAGAATGTTTTACATTAGAAAAACCTGATGAGAGAAACGACTCCCGCAGCGATGCCCCCTTGCTTCGACCGATGGTGTTGTCGCTTCGATGATGTATTTACACGATTTGCCCTGCATGAGAGAGTTTAGGAACTATTTGGCAGGTTTATTGGGGGAAAGCTAACGAAAAAACATATTTCAGATGTCTTCTAACGCGATTAGAGTAACTTACCACAAATTACATCATTTTTTAACCTCGTCTCCTTGGTCAGTAGAGTAGATAAATGAGCGTCGTTTGCAAGTAATGGCAAGCTGTCGTCAGACAAAAATTGCTTCTGGGTTTACCTTAATTGTGGACGATTCGGGACATAGAAAAATCCGTATTGAATGGAATGGATCTTTTGTCCTTAAAATGTTTTTGCAACAGAACCAATTAAATCTATAAAAGCTCGCCAATCTTTTGTAGAATCGCATTGTTAGTAAACTCAAATTACTTGCTGCTTTCATTTTCTGGAAGTAATGGATAAAGTTAAGCTTGGAAAGAGTAAGTGCTTCAGGGAATAAAAACTATATTATAAATGCTGCTGCACAACCCTATGGAGTTATTTTAAACACTCCTGTAACGGGAAGTCACCCTGTTGTTTTATTCATCATTAATCCTCAAGCACAGAAAGCGCATTTTTACGAATGACACGCAGCAATTTATTGCTACACCCGACCAACTGATACAACTACAGGTTAGCGATCGCTCTATTTTTATGTTAGACTCAGACAGTGCACCAAGGTTGAAAACCTAACCGTTGAGGGATTACAGCAACCTATAGCTAAACGTTATGAGCTGGACATCAACATAAGTTGGTGCAAGATGAGAGATTAACCTGTAATGCACGCAAATGTGCTTGGCAGGCAGTTCCAGATCGCCTTGTCTAGAGTACCATCCCTGAAGATTATTGGCGATGCATGGTGTATCAGCATCGCCGCGTCCCTTTAATACTTTGCTATCGATGAGCGCTTTGGAGAAGAGCAATGAAGATCTGTACTGTTTCTGTACTCTATGCGAGCATGGCTGTGTTGATTTCTCCCACTCCTGCTCGGTCTGCGATCGAAAAGGTTGTTGGAGGAGGTAGTGTTCATCAGGGTGAAACACGTCGGATTGCTGTGATAGGAGATGGGATGGATTTTGCGACTTCGGTCGCTTCCTCAGATGCGCGAATTGGTGTCAGGCTTCTCAGTAAGAAAGGACTTGAACAGGGCAGAGCAAAAGGGCAGGTTGTACTGGAAGTTGCTGTTCCTCTTGATGTTCCTAAAGATCGAGATTTTAACCTGACGCTTAAAATAGCCCCAAACCTTTATTACTCCAAGGGAGGTTCTGAAACAGTTCGGCTGAAGGTGCAGGAATATCCCAATAGTTCCTGGAAACCTTTGTTTCATTTTGCCCCGTCATGGGGATGGATGAACGATCCGAACGGTCTTGTCTACGTAAACGGAACGTACCGTCTCTATTATCAGGCAGTTCCGTTCTCGCGGGATAATGAAGGTCAACTAAATTGGGGACATGCGGTTAGCAAAGATCTGGTTCACTGGTCGCAGCGTAGAGACACCATGTTCAATCCGCCGATGGATCTTCTTGGCAGTAGTGACGATCAAAATCAAGTATGGTCTCCCTTCTCGGGATCGGCAGTGGTCGTTAGTGGTGAGGCAGCAAAACAGCCACCCTGCGACTGCTCAAAGCTTTGTGTTACTTCGATATTCACGAAGAATACTCCTATCATCGCACTCCAGGATCAGTGGCTTGCAGCTAGCTGCGACGGAGGCGAATCCTTTAAAGCGCCGGAGAGCGTGTTGCCTAACTTGACACCTTCTAAGCCAGATTTTCGAGATCCGAAAGTATTTCCCTATAAAGAGCGCTGGATTATGGTATTGGCGGTTGGAGCTAAAGTCGAGCTTTACGAGTCTGCGAATCTGAGACAATGGAAGCTCCTCTCCTCTATCTCGCTCTATAGCAGCCTCACCACTGATGGTCCTTTTGTCGAAACTCCAGATTTAATTGAGTTACCTGTCAGTAATTTAAAGACTAGTCAGACCAAGTGGGTACTGACTTACAGCGAAGGGTTTACTCCGCCCACGGGATGTCAGGGATTTCGAGACAGTACTGGAATGCCGCTTGCTGACCCCAAACCCAAACAGGAATGTGAAAAGTCAAGAAAGTTTAGCTCACGTAGCTTCTATATAGTCGGCGAATTTGATGGTAAGCAGTTCAAGCCAGAGTCACAGCCTCGACCTTTAGATTTTGGGTCTGATTTTTTTGCGCCTCAAACCTGGTCTGGCACTCCAGGACGACGAATCCTTGCTGGTTGGCAAAATAATTGGCGTTACGCCCACCAAGTTCCAACAACACCCTGGCGAGGGCAATTGAGTATTCCGCGAGACCTGGGTCTGATAAGAGATGATGGCACATATTGGCTGACTCAAACTCCGGTTCCAGAGCTAGCGGTTCTGAGAAATTCTGCTATCGGGCGTGTGACTCGGTTGCAGGATAAACTGCTTACCAACAAGACACCGAGGGAGCTGCAGAATTTTCGTTCCACTGCATTCGATGCTGACCTGGTAATTGATGTGGCTGGTTTGTCCAAAGTGAACTCTGAAGTAAAGATTCATCTGCGATCGGGTAATACAGGGCAAGGAATGGTGTTGGCATGGCGACGGACTGGTTCTAACAAGGGAAAGCTATCACTAACGCGCTCTGCTTCTGAAGCTGGTGGATCGACTTCAGAACTAACCCAACCAGAGTCTGGGTTTATCGGTCAATGGTTGTCTGGCTCTCTTCCGCTTGCAGCGTCAACAACTCAGCGACTCGTATCGGGGTTCAGGAATACTCAACTCAGTAAAAGATTGCAGACCGCTCAGGTGCCTGTTGTAGCACGTGGCACGAATAATAGTATCTTAAAACTTCGGATTCTCGTGGATCGAAGTTCGGTAGAAGTGTTTGCAGGCGATGGACGAGCAGTATTAAGCAGTTTATTCTTTCCTAATTCATCCGATAAAGAGTTCAAGATTTATGCAATAGGAGGAGATGCAAAAATAGTGCGCTTGGTTATATACCCGTTCAGTGATGATTGATGATTTCATATAATCGCATCTTGCACCTCTGGGTACAAACCCAGGCAATATAAAAGGATACGCGATAAGGCTACCTCAATTTAATTGACTTTTATCGTTAAATCAAGAACTTGAGATGATACTGCGTAATAAAAGTGCATCAAACTTTCTTGGTACAAAATGTAAGTTAGAGGTTCTTACCATCATTAGAGCGTCGGTTGTTAATGTCTCCTTTTCATGAAGAACGGACGCAATCTTATGGACAATTGATTATTAATTGGTTAATAAAGCAATGAGATTACTGTCTAACAGTACTTCGTTTTCTGCACGTTATTTAGCAACCGATCGCGCGATCAGTCTAGTTAGAAGCAGCACCAAACTAGAACAATCTTGCAACCTCGCAAGTACAGCAAAAGCTTAGGAGTCAAGCATGAAACGTCAACAATTTTTGCAAACCGCGATCGCCAGTGCTGGCATGAGTGCAGCCTTAGCTGCTTGTCGCTCGACGGCGGGTGCGTCTGGATCGAATGTAACTTACTTGCCCACTCTCAACTGGCAGATGGCGACCAGTTGGCCCGAAGCTCTCGATACTATCTTTGGCGGTGCTAAAATATTTGCCGATCGCGTCGCTGCACTCACAGGCGGTAAGTTTAAGATTACGCCGCGTGCTGCGGGTGAATTAGCACCGCCACTGGAAGTACTGAATGTAGTTTCCCAAGGTGCCGTGCCTTGCGGCCATACGGCTGCTTATTACTATGTCGGTAAAAGCCCTGCAACCGCTTTTGGTACAGCTTTACCCTTCGGTTTGAACGCCCAACAACAAAACGCTTGGTTATATGAAGCCGGTGGATTGCAAAAACTGCAAGATCTGTATGCCCGCAAGTTTAGCGTGATTCAGTTTCCAGCAGGTAACACGGGAACGCAGATGGGCGGTTGGTTTCGCCAAGAAATCTCGCAACTGAGCGATTTGCAGGGATTGAAGATGCGTATTCCTGGACTGGGCGGGCAGGTTATGGGCAAACTCGGCGTGACCGTGCAGAACTTAGCAGGTGGCGAGATTTTCCAAGCTCTGCAAACTGGGGCGCTCGATGCTGCTGAGTGGGTTGGTCCTTATGACGACGAAAAGTTAGGACTGCAAAAAATCGCTAAATACTATTACTATCCTGGCTGGTGGGAACCAGGACCGACGCTAGAGGTACAAATCAATTTGAATCAGTGGAAGAAGCTGCCAGTTGAATATCAAGAAGCGATTCAAACCGCAGCCTTTGAAGCGAACACGATTATGTTAGCTCGTTATGATGCTCGCAATAATGAAGCAATTGGGCGGCTCCTGCAAGGTGGCGTGCAACTAAAATCGTATAGCAATGAGATTTTGGCAGCAGCAGAAAAAGCATCGTTTGAGTTGTTTGATGAATTTGCTGCCAAAGATGCTGACTTTAAGAGCATTTTTGCCGACTGGAAACAGTTCCGCGATCGCATCTATGCCTGGAACAATATCAACGAAGGCAGTTTCGCCCGCTACAGCTATCGCAACCTCAAATTATAGAACAGGCTGTGCCGACTCAACTAACCAGCGTACCGTCTGCGGAAACGCCATTACCAACAGCAAGACTGCAACTTGCAGCAGCATAAAAGGAATCGCACTTTTGTGAATATCAATCGTCCGCACTGATGGCGGCGCAACACTCTGCAAATAGAACAGAGAAAATCCCACAGGCGGCGAAATAAAGGCGGTTTGCAAATTAATCGCCATCACCACCCCAAACCACACCAGATCGATTCCTAAGTGTTGTGCGGCGGGTACTAGCAGCGGCATGGCGATAAAACAAATTTCGATAAATTCTAGAAACACGCCTAGAATAAAAATCACAATATTACTGACAATCAGAAAAGCAATTTTACCACCTGGTAAATTCACCAGCAGTTCTGTAATTAAGGTTTTGCCTCCCAAACCATCAAAAACAACACTAAAAAACGACGAGCAAAACAAAATCATTATCACAACCGTTGTCACGACGGCTGTTGAATGACTCGCCGATTGAATCAGCTTCCAGTTTAATTTTCGATTGAATGCTGCTAACACGCAAGCGCCTACAGCTCCAACTGTACCTGCTTCGGTGGGTGTCGCAATGCCAAAGAAAATACTGCCTAGCACGGCGAAAATCAGCACTGAGGGAGGAACGATGACTGCGATCGCCCGCCTCGCCAGTGCCAGTCCAGTAAATTGCCGATCTTTCAATGGCAGAGCCGGAGCTAGACTCGGTTTGAAAAACGCCAGAACCAATACATACAAGGCATAAGCTGCTGATAGCATCAGTCCTGGAATCAACGCTCCCAAAAATAGATCTCCTACCGATACTCCTAAGCGATCGCTTAAAACCAGCAGCACTAGACTGGGAGGAATCAATTGCGCTAAAGTTCCTGATGCGACGATTACGCCTGCTGCTAGTTGCTTGTCATAGCCGTAGCGCAACATCACAGGCAAAGATAGCATCCCCATCACGATCGTTGTCGCCGCCACAACGCCTGTCGCTGCCGCTAAGACTGTACCGACAACAATTACCGCTAGTGCCACTCCACCGCGCAACGGACCGAGCAAAATCCCGATCGTTTCTAACAGTTCTTCTGCCAATCCCGATTTTTCTAATACGGCTCCTAAAAAGACAAAAAAGGGAATTGCCAATAGCGTAAAGTTGGACATCGTGCCAAACCAAATGTTTGGTAATAGTAACAGCCGACTAGGATCGAATGCGCCAACCAGCCAGCCGAGCAACCCAAAGACGAGCGCCGTTCCCGCAAAAGAAAACGCCACCGGATAGCCGCTAATTAAGATGAAAAAGAAGCCAACGAACATGGCGATCGCCAACCATTCAAAGTCCATAGTTTATCTGCTCAAAAGGTAGTAATTTGCAGTGCTAATTCAGAGAACAAATTGAAATGCTTGTACGCGATCTCAAACTCCAGCAACTTACTCAAGCGGTAAGCAGGGCAAACGCCTCTAATAAAAGCATAATGAAATACTAAGAAGCGCTTTGGGCTAAAAATTCTGGAAATAGCAGAGCGG
>NZ_RSCK01000097.1:12029-21702 GCF_003991895.1 Chroococcidiopsis cubana SAG 39.79 | reverse complement strand
CAAATTTTTGGAGTTGCTGTATAATCTGCTCCGAGCGGGATAGATCTTTACGTCCTTAAAAAGTTTTTGCAACAGAACCTTTTTCTATTCGGTTGTAGGAAAGCCTTTAATGAGGGGGTGGTGTTACTAAACTGTTGTAATATGGAAGAATCAAAGTTAGATAAACAAGTGAGTTAAAGCTCTGTCATGACTGTTTGGCTTCCTGTTGTGTGTCCAGATTGTGGTTCAGATAATATCATCAAACACGGAAAATCACCGGAAAGGAAACAGCGCTATTTGTGCCGGAACTCCGACTGCCTTCGCTGCACTTTTATGCTTGACACCCAACAAGCAGGGCGAAAACGGGAAGTGAAGCAGAAAATTGTAGATATGGCTTTGAATGGAAGCGGTATTCGAGACACGGCGCGAGTATTGCATGTGAGTCCAGCAACAGTGATTAGAGAATTAAAAAAAAGTCGCCACAACTTGAACAAGTAAATCAAAGTTTGTTAAAGACAATTCAGGCGACAGAAGTGGAGGTAGAAATCCGACGGGTTGAAGAAGAAGCCCCGGAAGGGATTGAAGAAGCCCAATTAGATGAGATGTGGAGTTATGTCGGTAATAAAACTAATCAGAGGTGGTTGTGGCATGCCATTGACCGTCAAACCGGCCAAGTTCTTGCTTACACTTTTGGACAACGTAAAGACGAAGTCTTTCTTCAGCTCAAAAAGTTATTAGAGCCGTTTGGAATTAAGAATTACTGTACGGATGGTTGGAGAGCTTACGAACGTCATTTACCGACAGAGAGACATCAGGTTGGCAAGAGAAAAACTCAAAGAATTGAACGGAAACATCTAAGCTTAAGAACAAGAATTAAACGACTGACTCGAAAGACAATTTGCTTCTCCAAGTCTGAGGAAATGCATGACATAGTTATTGGTTTATTTATTAATCGGTATGAATTTGGCTTAAATATTTAACAACAGTTTGATAACATCACCTGGAACTCTACCCAATGGTGAGTGAGGAGTATCAGAAAGGATACATCTGGGGTGTCTATGTAAAACCATCCTATCGAAGGCAAGGAGTTGCTACAAAACTGATGAAAGAAGCGATGATCTACTTGAAGGAGATTGGTTGCACAAGAGCGGTTTTACACGCTTCTGATACGGGGAAGTTGCTCTATTCCAGCCTCGGTTACGCACAGAGCAACGAAATGGTGTTAAGTCTCACCTAAAAGGAAAATTGAATGATTGATAAGTTCAACACGATCTTGTTGGATATGAACGGCACCTTCATGTTTGGTGCCGATCGATTTGGTGCAGATGAGGATTATTCTGTCATTTATCGTCAACTTGGCGGAACAATTGAGGCAGAGCGAGTGAATCAACTGATTCGAGCAGCCTACGAGTACCTGGATAATCGCTATCATAAGCCACAATATCGAGAAGCGTTCCCTAGTTTGCGGGACGCATTTGTGAGCGTTGGAAAGCATGACCAGTTATCGGAAAGAGATTTAGACCTTTTAGTGGAGACGTTTGCTCATCACGAATTAGGTTATGTTCCACCCGAATATTCAGCAGCAATTAATCGGGTATCTCACCATTTTCGGCTAGGTTTAGTCGTCGATATTTGGGCACCTAAAACACTTTGGATTGACACACTGAATCAATGTGGCGTTCTTCCTGTTTGTCAGTCAAGCTCGTTTTCGTCAGATTGTGGAATCGTAAAGCCATCTCCGCGTCCATTTTTGAAGGTGTTGGAGGAGATGCAGGTCGCTCCGCCAGATGCAGTAATGATTGGTGATTCAGTGAGACGAGATTTGGGTGGAGCAACAGCAGCAGGAATTAGCTGTATCCTTGTGGGAGGTGCAAAACATTCATCTGCGCTTGGGGCTGTAGCCAATCTCATCGACTTGGTTGAGTCGGTTGGGTCAGACAACTAACACGGCGTTGGAACGGCGGATGAGAGCCTCTGCTGCTAGGTTGAAGCTGGTTCGTCGCCGCTCAACTCTGCCGTTAGACCGCAAGACCCCAGTTAGGACAGTGCTGTAAGATTACTGGTGAGGTAAAGAATTAACTGAGATTGTCAGTAGGGCGATCGCTAGATAGAAACTGTTAAACCAAAACATGGTACAAGGAAACATTAGGGTTATCGATGCTAAAAGCAATAAAGCTGTCCCCTTGCCAGTCACTCCAGGTACTTCACTGCTGGCTGCGACTCCGTTTCAATTCTTGAGTGAGTTAAATATCGATCGCCTCTCAATGCCAGCGTGTGAAACACCTGAAGTAATTGTTTACGATCATCTGCTGACATTACAGCTAAGTCCAGAGTATTTATTTGAAACAAGAGAAGAAGGACAACTCAAACAAATTCATAAAGGGGTTGGTAGTGTTACGCTTGCCCCATCAGGATTCAGATTTTGGGGTAGATGGAATAAAGATGTTGAGATCTTAGGCGATCTCCAAGAAACAAAATACCTATGAGGCAGGTCGGATAAGGATATCCCATTTGGGCAAGAGTGGATTGCGTTCTAAACGCTGCTCAATCGAGCGCATCGCTTTTTTCGTCAAGGAAATACCTGTCTGATAAGTCTTGAGATTTAACTTCACCGTGGGATGAACACCTTTCGCTTGTCATACTCTGTGCCCATAGAAGCATGGTCAGAGCATCTGTCAGTTTTGCTCCATTCCAGTGCTTCTCTAGAATCCCCCAGCAGCGCTCGATGGGATTGTACTTGCTGTGATACGGCGGGTAGTAGAGCAGGTGAATCGGTTTGCCTATCTGGTCAACCAACTCTACCATCCGTTTGAGAAACTGTGTGCGAACACCGCTACTTTCTGAACCATTATCCACTTTGAGTTGGATGCTTTGAGTCTGCTGTTGCTGGTTAGGCGTGAGGTCGTTCCACCACTCCAAGAGCGCATCCACCATAAAATCGCTAGTTTTGCAGGAGCTACCAAAGATCAGGTGCATTTGTCCGTTATCCTCATCCACGATGCCACAGGGGATATACTTATCCCCCGTCCCAAAATCATGGTCATCGGCTCGGTTGTCTCCTCGGGTTTGACCCCCACGAGCCAAATCACCAACGTTGACTGTAGCTTTACAATCCATGCTTAGGCGTTTGATGCTGTTGCTGTCTGCTTTTTGGCCATTGGCTTGGATGTTATCGAAGATGGCATCTGTTTGGGGGATTTTTTTTGGGGTTTGGCTTTGACCACGGGTCGCAAACGGTAGCCCATGCGATTCAAAATCAAAGCCATTGTGCTGGAAGCTGGTACTTGTTTCTCTGGGTAGCCCAAGGACTGGAGTTTAGACTAAGCAACAAGAAATGACCCAGCAACGCTGAGTTGAAAAGAAATGGGCTTCAGGTACGAAAATCTACAAGACTAAGCAGATACTGGTTGCTCTTTGCGGGGCTTAGTTGTAGTTTTTTTGACTTGGGGATAGCGAATTCTACGTTGTCGTGGTTGTCCGGCTTTCCAACCTGGGGACTTTCCGCGCGGTTTGGGCAAACGAGCAGGAGTACCAATTGCCGCTAAAATGCTCCCCATTGCCTGAGCAACCCTTCCAGGGGTCATTTTGTCTAATGATTTCTGCCAAGGCAAAGGGTTGTCAGCTACAATATCACGCGCTAACCATAATTCCCAAGTTATGATTGGCATCAGGTCACTCCAACGCTCACATTGCTTAGGGGTACTTAGCTTCGGCAGTGTCCAGTGTAAGCGTTGCTTGGCAAAACGATACCAATGGTCAACCGTAAAGCGACGCAAGTAAAATTGCCAAACTGCTTCTAGTGGAGGCATTTCCTCTCCTACCCAAGCCAACCACAAAGGTTTTGCTGCCTTGGAGTTGCCCAGCCGAACGACACGCTCAACTCTGATGAGAGACATTGGACGTGTTGCAGTTTTACGAAAGTGTAAATTTAACCACAAGCTAATCTTGACCTGTCCTAGTTTTGGATGATTCACTTCCAAACTTTGAGTCACTTCGCTCCATGTAGATGGCTCATTCAGCTTGAATTTGTCACCATGTTTCCTGGGTCGCCCCTTGCCTGAGTATGCTGGCGGTGCGCCCCATAAACATAGATTTGAACGCAAACGTACCAGAATATCCGCTTTAATATTGGCAGTCTTTGAAACGAAAGGAGCGCATCCATACTCACTATCCCAAACCGAAATCGGTCTGGTGGGTAAATGCTCGCACACTTGTTGTAGTTGCCAAGTTGCTTTCTCTATCGGGTTTTCCCAACTGGTAATTCGTTCATGTCTTAAAGGTAATGCCCAACTGCCCGAATTCTCTGGTATCCAAGCAATAGTACTATACCCCTGACCAATCGTAATTGGTTTGTTCCCTGCCACTGTGGCACTACAGTGTTCAATTGTCCTCTCTTGTAGAGTGAGTGCATCAGGTCTCGACCAAGCAGTGTGGTCGCCAGCCAACAACAAACGACCCTGTATTGGCATCTGTTTGATGTATTGCATCAGTTTCTGTCGCTGTGGTCTGCTATCTTGTAATGCTTCGTAAATACTCGGCCACTTGCGTCTAAATACTAATGATAGTGATAAGTCTGCCAAACTGTAGGCATTACGAGTTAGCAATATTGCATCTGTCAGTTCAAATGTTGCATCATGCGCTCTACCTAAGTAGTTGTACGCTGCTTGACGAAATTCTTCTAATTTGGCACGTTTCATATTGGCAGATGAGAGTTGGTGGTTCTTCTCTCAGATTCTGCTAATAGGGGGACTGTGTTCAAGCACGTCCCCTATTTTCTTTGTTGTCAGCAATTTAGTCTAAACTCCAGCAAGGAGCGCAGTTGCTCAATCGCAGCTGCTGCTGTCAAGCGAGTGTAGGCAATGGTCGTCAGAAAGCTTGGGTCTTGCTGTGCATGAGCCTCAGCAATTTCTCGTAAACTGGCTGCTGCTTCTGGAAAACGTTCTTCCCAACTCTTGTTTCCGCCACAGGCAGCTTGGGCTCCGATACAAGTTATCCCTGTCCGCTTTTCTGCCAGTCCCAACTCCACACTGTTTCTTCCCCAACCAAATACCGTCTCAGTTAATCGGGCACTACCACCACAGTATTTCAAAGCCATTTCTGCTTGAAAACTGCGTCTTGCCGCTCCCAGTAGTTTAGAGGCAGCTAGCCGTAGATCTTCAATTTGGAACTGTTGCAGCGAATACTCAGGGGTGAATGGCTCCAAGGCTTTGCTCCTAAAAGGTTGAGCGCACAATTGCATCTTAGTTCAACTGGTATTCTGTTTGATAGAAACCGCCTTAAATAGAGCCATTCTCAATAAAATGCTCGTTCTTGAAAAATATGCTTCAATGTAGCACAGAGCATACGAATTTATTACGCTCCCATTTGACAAAGGCAAATGTCACACAATAACTGGAACGAGCAGCTCGTCTTTAACCACAACTCCGATCTTCGGGATTGCTGCTTTACCAAGCAGGAAAATGCTCTCATTCTAAATCTTGTTTTTCCATTTCTTCCCCAGCTGCACGGTAATAGGCAGCGATCGCCGCTTCTTGTTCGCCGCGTAGGGTATAGCGTCGAAAAGCTTTCTCGCTCTGATGTCCGGTCAATTTTCTCGCGTGGGTGGGATCGACACCCATCAGCAACAATTCGGTGCTGTAGGTGTGACGAAACGAGTGTGGATGTAACTGGGGAATTTCTGCCAATTCGCCGATCTTTTCGATGGCAAAATAAATGCCGTGATAGCTCAATCGTTCTCCTTTGCGAGTCGCGTGATGAGACAGAATCAAGGGGCGATCGCTCGTTATCTCTTCTCCTTGTTCTTCACGCCAGAATAAATATTTATTGAGTGCATCACGGCTCTGTTTTCGTAGCGGCACTAATCGCGGTTCGTTGGTCTTGGTGTCTGCCACAAAGATCAGCCTACCATCGAACGCACCCACATTGAGACTGACAATTTCGCCCGCCCGCAAGCCGTGACTCAAGATGTGGAGTAAAGCTAGATCCCGTTGTTGCGTCTCGCCCAGATACTCGGTTGCCGCCCAGATTTGCCCTACTTGCTCGGCTGTCAAACTTTGGGCAGGGGGTAAAGGAATCTTCTCTAGCTTCACACTGGCAGTCGGATTGACAGCGAGGATGTCGGGATAAGCCTGCACCATCCAACCAAAAAAGCTTTTGAGCGTGGCGATCGCACTGTTGATACTGCTTTTGGAGAGCGATCTGCCCGATTGAGATTGCACTTCCTCCACTAAATAAGCTTTGTACTGGGCGATATGGCGCGGTACGATCTCACCCCACAGCAGATCGGTCCAAGCAATAAAGCGCCTCAGTTCTCGTTCGTAAACCTTGCGCGAGTTAGGTGCTAAGTTGTTACTGTTGATAAACTCTCTAACTTTAGTCACGCGAAGATCGGTTAGTGCCGTCCCAATTTTGGCAGGTCTACCCCGTCTGGGTTGAGATGGGGGCACAGCATCCAAGCGATCGGAATTAAGGGAAATCACTTTGATGGGTGGTAGGCGATCGCGATTATCCATATGTACAAATCTTTCAAAAAATAAAAATGGTAGCCTCACGATATGAGTAGCACCAAGGCTGCATAACCAGACTCGCTATATCAATCGTTATACAACGGTGGTTTATCGTCCAGCAAACAAGCATCGATCTCGCAAGTACGCCTTATAGAGCGTCATATTCCTCTTTAAGCATTCCACGAGCTTTGGTCGGTTGGCAAATCATTTCGGGGATCGAGTGCGCGAATGCGTCGGTTTTCGCGATCGTTCCAGCGCCATAGAACGATATTGACACCATTCATATCACGTACAGAGGGAACTCTAATTCCCGCATAATCTTCAGCAATCAGTCGCGATGCTAAATCCCAGGTTGGCGGGCGCTGTTTTGAAATTAGCCAAATCTCTTTCCAGGGACATTTGAGGGTATCTAAGCTAACAGAGCAGATCGTCTGCACCTGGGGATCTGTTAGATCGACAATTCCTTTGACATCGACATCGTAGGCGCAGAGAGTCCCTGGACGAATACCTAATTCTTGCTCGTACTCCGAGATTGCCGTGATGTAATCCTCGGAGATGTACAGTGCTTCCATACCAGGTTGGTTGAAACGTCCGCCATGACGAGCTGCTCCTACACCACTTAATGGTTGATAAGCCCATTTGGGCGCTAGCATTCTCCAGCAGCGACGTTTTAGCTCAATCGTCGGTACATTCAAGCGTAGACTCCATCGCTCAGCATCGCCAAATGCTCCAATACTGCGTCTGCGTGTCCTGCTGCAACTAGTTCTTCAGCAGTCTTATTATCAAATCCACTTAAGGGTTGATGGCGAAACCAGACAATGGCACGAGTGCGATCGCCCACTAGTTCTGCGGCAACAGTGACGATCCGCGCAATTTCTCCCAAGCGCTGCTGCACTTCTGGGGATTCTGGATGGCGAGTCAAAGTATTGCGATGAAGTTGTGTCAGCTGGGATAGTCGCGCTAAAGAAATATGTAACATCTGCGAGAGAAGGTGAGGAGAGATTACGCCTTTGTGTGGCTCCATCACCTCGGCTAAAAATGGAGATAGCATCGTTTTATGCATAAAGTGTGCAATACATTTACATTATACGCATATTTAAGCCAACTATTATTGTGCGTACCAGCGTCAGTCAAGTAAAAAGCTGAAATATCTAGATTAGATCGGGATCTTCACCTAATTCCCGCAGCTTTTGCGCCAGTCTCTCCGCCCGTTGGCGCTCTGAGGTGGCTTGTTGTTGCTCCCTTGCGGCTATTTCCTCTGGTAGTAAAACTAAATTGAGCGCGCGATCGTAGAAGCGCAGCCAATCACAAGTTCCGGTGGGTGGTTCTCGACGGATACTACCATTCCAAGTGCCCAGCCACAATTCTAAAGTTTCGCACCACAACCAACCGCGATCGTTCGGGATCAGAGGCTGGTAGCCACGTCCTAATTCCAAGTGCCATCCCACCAGCGAATCGGCAGCAAAAGGATCGTATATGAAATAATCTGGAGTGCGGAACACCCGTTCGTACAAATCTTTTTTCACTCCGCGATCCACATTTGCCGTACTGGGTGACAGTAATTCGACAATGACATCGGGATAGCGACCGTCTTCTTCCCACACCACCCAGCCCTGGCGCTCCCGGCTACCGTCTACATCCAAGGCAACAAAAAAATCAGGACCGCGAAAGTCACGATTCATCGCTTGATTGCGGCTGTAGTAGACGAACATATTACCGCCCGCGAAAAAGTCTGACCGCTCCGAAAGCGCTGTGAGTGTCGAATCGATTAACACGTTCATGGCAATTCGGTGGCGGTTAGTCTCCAAGGGTTCTCCATCGTCAAAAACGAGATCGCTGGGTGGTTCTGGTGCTAGCCAGTCTACTACAGACTTTTCCTGCCCAATTGCGGTTTCGTGGGACATGGTTGGCTGAAGGCAATCTGCCTCATCGAGGTGAGCAACGAAAACCGAGTTGGTCAACTTATGAATTGGTCAACTTATGGTTTCAGCTTTCCCAGTATATCACCCTCGTTATATAAAATAAGTTATAATTATCTTTTATCCGACTATACTACGACTAAATTAAAAATAGTACAAATGTTCTAGTACAGAGCTTGCTGAAGTTGTATAATACAGAAAATTGTCATCGGCTTTGCGTTTATGCCTTCGCTCGATCCTACGATGAACCTTTACCTTGAGGGATATTTATGGTCGGACGTGCATTCAGCACTCTCTAACAAAATTCACGGTTGTGCTAGTGCCGCTACTGCAAGCGGTAGTGCCTTGGAAGCGGAAAGTTTTTAGCGCGATCTCAACTGCACCACTATGAATGCCATACAAACAACAAGACTTTTTACCGTTAATGAATATCGCCAGATGGCAGAATGCGGCATACTCAAACCTGAAGAACGCACCGAGCTCATCGAAGGGCAAGTAATTTTAATGGCAGCACAAAAACCACCGCATGCAGCAATTAGCGACAACATTGAGAAATATTTCAGAGTGTTGTTTGAAGGGGTGGCAGCAGTGAGGAGCCAAAAGCCAATTGTTTTAAGCGATCGCACTGAACCAGAACCGGATATTGCCCTAGTACGAATGCAGCCTCGCAACTACTACGATCGTCACCCTACTGTCGAGGATCTGTTTTTGCTAGTCGAAGTGTCAGACGCAACGCTGTCGTTTGACATTAATCAAAAACTTGCTGCCTATGCACGTAGTAGGGTGAGCGATTACTGGGTGGCAGATGTGAATGCTGGATGTATTCGGATTTTCCGCCAGCCGCAGAATTCCGAATATTTGCAGCAGTTTTTCGTTCATCCAGGCGATCTGGTTACAGCCTTGGCTTTTCCAGAAAAGAAAATTGAAATCGGGCAGTTTTTTCCGAGCTGATACAAAACTTAATTGCAGCACAGCCTCCAGGCGTGAAGGAATCTCAGCATCTCTCTACTTGGAGACACCGCCGTAACCACTTGCTCCATTGAGAAAGTAGTCATGTCCCGCCCCAGTCAAGAAAAATGCAGACTTTGCTCGAAACTTAGCATCACTGAAGCCAAGCTCAAACACGGACTCGTTGGCGACCGCTGTTGGGATGACGAGCGCTGCCACAATCGCCGCTCCTACTATCGCCATCGTGGGGTGCGAAACTACAATCGCAAACAGCACCGTCGAACAGAGCGATCTCCAGAACAATTAGGAACGAGCGCAGCA
>NZ_RSCK01000097.1:0-12019 GCF_003991895.1 Chroococcidiopsis cubana SAG 39.79 | reverse complement strand
AGTGCGAGTCTTAGAGGGTTTTTCTAGTCATAGTGAAATCAAGATCGAGCGCTTTCGTTCTTCGGTAGAGCTACATCCGGCAAACTGCCCGATTCGCCCTTGTCCAATGCATCCCAATAGCTAAAAACGTGGTGGAAATCGTACAGCTCGAATTGGATTTGTGGCAGGCATTGGATGTTGCGATCGAGTCCCCTGAGTCGGCGGACGTGCGATCGCTGCTACTATCTTTAGATCGGGCGATGGAGCATAGCGATCTGGCGCAACAGTTGGCAATCGGAGCTGAGGGGCTAGCGCGAATCGTGGCAGTTTACGCGGCGCGGGCAAAGTCACTGATTGGGGAATGGGAAAGCCAGTACAATCCGACCGAACCAGTTGTTGATGTTGATGAATGTGCCGATCTATTCGTGCAGTCGCTACACTTAGATCTGTCGGATTTAATCGAGCCACCAGAAACAGTACAGTACCCCCAAAATCGACAGCCCCCAACTGCGATCGCTACCAATAACTCTCTTGTCGGACAAGTAGATAAGTTAGCAGTATTGGCAATGGTAGGACAACTAGAAGCAGAAGATAATTCAACCCGATCTGATGCAGAGCAAAAAGATTTCATAGTTGCGCTTGCTCATACTGAAGATTTTTCGCTCTGGAAGCGCGCGATCGCCGATTGTTTTGTTAACACGTCCCAGAAGTGCTTGCCTTTAATTGAAATAGTACAGCAGGTACAGTACCCAGCTACACTGGAGAAAGATTTAGGAGATCTACTGGTGAAAACCTGGTTAGCTGTTTTGCTGGGAGGTTTTGGCTTGGAGCAGCGCGAAGACTTTTACGAAACAACTGGAATCTGGGTTTCTTGCCTGACATTGCTGCCTGAGAACTAAGAAACAGTTCACCGTGAATCATAACGAGCTAGAAAAAATTAAAAGTTAGTCAACAATCAGTTAGCCGTTCAACTCATAACAATATCATTTTGCTATATCTATGCTATCAAAGATGAGGCAATCGTATGGTAAATATTAGTCTACGGGACGTACCTGACGAGCTGTATCAGCAGCTTAAGCAGGTGGTGTAAACGATCTGTTGGTGTGCTAATTCTTAAAATCAGCTAATGATAGAGTGGATTGAGCTGTTATTTGAGAGTCTATGACTGTTTGGATTGCTGTTGAATGCCCGGATTGCCATTCTACTGATATCATTAAGCACGGTAAATCCTCTGAAAACAAACAACGCTTCCTCTGCCAGAATCCTGAGTGCTTGCGCCGTACCTTTGTTCTTGACTATACCATTGTGGACGGACAAGAAAAGTCAAGTAGCAAATAGTTGAGATGACCCTGAATAGCAGCGGAATTCGGGATATTGCTCGTCGGGTGCTCAAAGTCGGTGCTTCCACAGTGATTCGAGAGTTGAAGACAAAGAAACCTGAGCTCAAATCCGTGAATCAAAAAGCCTTAGAAAATCTCAAGTTGGAGCAAGTGGAAGTAGAAATATATCAAGTAAAAGAGGCAGAAGAGCTAGAAGAGGCAGGAGTTGAGGAATCAGAATTAGACGAGATGTGGAGCTTTGTAGAGAGCAAGAAAAATCCTCGCTGGTTGTGGCACGCTATTGACCGTACTACAGGACAAGTATTAGCTTACGTTTTTGGCAGAAGGAAAGACGAAGTTTTTAGAGAATTGAAAAAGCTACTAGAACCTTTTGGAATTAAAAAATACTGTACGGATGGATGGGGAGCTTACGAAAGAAATCTTCTGGAAGGTAAGCACGAAATTGGTAAGAGAAAGACACAAAGAATGAGAGAAAGCACTTAAACTTAAAAGGACAAGAATCAAACGATTGCAAAGAAAGACTATCCGCTTTTCCAAGACGGAAGAGATGCACGATTTAGTAATTGGATTATTTATTAACCACTATGAGTTTGGTGTATTAATTTAGACCCTAACAACAGATCGTTAACACTACCGCAATTTCTGATGTTGTAGTATTATATTCGGTAGCAGTAAACACAGCTTCATCGGTCGTGGCTCGTTCGTAGTTAGAAGTAAGACGAGGCGTTTCAGCTAGAGCAGGAACGCTTTGAGCAGTGAAACAGAAAATGCCGAAGTTACCAGCCAAACATAAATACGGTTTGAAGTAGTGCTTTACTAGGTAAAGCATAGAATTATAAGTCATTGGCTGCTCCTCGCGTCGATAGCCTACGTACCTGCACAAAAACGGATTTACCCTTATGGATCGGATTGAAACATTGCAAGTACCTCTTCGGTTGGAGCGACGTTTCCCCTAACCAATAAGTTTTGACCTTTAACAGCTGCCGCCACTCTAGTAACGTTTGCACCATGGTGCCAGCCAGCCAGCATCATCTCGTCTGTAATCCCAACTGGCTCCATACCCTGTCCGCCTGAGCGACCATGCGGCCCCCAGTGACTTCCGGCAACTCCGGCACCTGGTGTCGTTTTCGGCAACGATACTAAAATCATCCCTGCACCGGCTAAAGCTGCAAGCATTCCCAACTGCGCGAGCTCAACACCCGCACCTGCGTTACCGTAGCCGCCGCCGACCGAGAAGACCCCACCAACTTTGCCGACCATCTCGTCCTTCAGCCACAGGACTTCAATGGTATCCTCGATAAACTTTTTCACCCGCGCATCAGCGGAGCGATGGCGCATCGGTGTTCCCAAAAGCAGTGCGTCACAATTCCGCACTTCGTCCTTGGTTGCCTCTGTCACTTCGCGCAGCAAGACTTTGGCTCCTTCGACCGAGCGAGCACCATCGGCAACAGCTTTAGCCATTTTGCGCGTATTACCCATTGTGGAAGTGTAAACGACCAAAACGTTCGTCATGTGTGTTTTCCTCGATCGTGTAGGAGTGTAATGTTGCACTTAAAGAACTATTAAGGATCTTTCATCAGTTGAGATAGGATTTCCTCATACATAATGGTTTGAATCGTTCGACCGAAGTCCTGCGACCATGAGACAGCTAGTTCCGCCATGACCTGATTGGTCGAGGTCAGAGTGACACCATGTCTTTCCATACGTCGCGTGGAAGTTTCATCGGCAAGCATGGTTGGCGAGCCACCCGCATCCACGACGACTTGGACTTCGTAGCCGTCTTCCACTGCACTAATGGCTGGAAAGACAATGCAGACATCGTTGGTTAGCCCAGCCACGATCAGCTTTTTCTTACCTGTAGCTTCGACCGCGCTTTTAAAGTCCTCATACTCCCAGCAGTCAACGATACCGGGGCGCTTGACCCGTTTTTCATAGGCTTCTGGTGCGATAGTCTGCAAATCGTCCAGCAGCAAACCTTGAAAATTAGCTTCCATACTGCTGGTTAAGATAAGAGGCATCCTGGTTTCGACCGCCGTGCGAGCCAGCGCGCGCGTGTTTTGCACAATCTCTTCGCGCGGTAGGTTGCGGGCGAGCTTAATTGTGCCTTGTTGATGGTCAATCAACAGCATTGCTGCATTTTCAACTGTAAATTTGTTTTTCATTTCATGCTCCTCAAAACTTATTTTTTCCTCTAATTTTTACAAGCGTGTTGCAATCGAATCGGTCTAACCCTTTTTTTATCACTCTAAGCGGATGAAAATATCGGCTGTAAGTTCAGTCGATGCACTAGTGGACAGAAGAACTGATTCATCTGATGTATCAGATGCTCAAACCCACTCTCAAGCGATGCAATCGGAAATACATCCAGCCATCATTTGAGCCAGTTGAAACAAATCAACGGTTGAATTATCAAGCGCAGATTGTTGAGCAGGTTCTTCCAACCGCGTTGATTATCCCACCAAGCGCCGAGTTGTGCCGTTGTTGGTTGGACCGTGGCAGAAAGCAGGGCCAAATTCTTAGCCCCACTTTCTAGCTGACATCTCTACGGTTCGTCAACACATTCAGGCAGTAGCCACAGTGTGCTGCGTTTCGCTTTGAGCGTTGTCCTTGCCTTGCGCGGTATAGCCGAACAAGTATTCGTTGAACACGCTTTGCACCGGCTCTTTGTAAGGGCCGAGGTGGTCGTGCAGCAGTTCAGCGGCGACCGAAACCCAAGTCGTCATGATGCAGCCCGCGTTGTTCATCCGCAGGACGCAGGCATCCTCGGCGCGCTTGCTCCATGCGCCGGAAGCATCCAGCACGCAGTAAACCTCGAAGCCTTCGCGAGCGGCCGCCACGGCAGGAAACACCAGGCACACGTCGGTCGTCAGCGCCGACATGATGAGCTTCTGGCGGCCCGTCGCTTTGACCGCCGCGACGAAGGCTGGGTCTTCCCACGCGTTGACTAGGTGACGGTTGATGATGGGCAGGTTGGGGAACATGGCGACAAGTTCGGGCATCAGCGAGCCGTTGATGCCCTGCGCGAAGCTGCTTGTAAGGATGGTCGGCATCCCTAGCACCTGAGCTGTCTTACCCAGCGCAAGGATGTTAGTGCGAAGCTCGTCGCGGTCGATGGACTGGATGCCGGGGAAGAAGCCTTCCTGGTGGTCAATCAGCAACATGGCCGAGTTCTCGACGCTCAAGCGTTCGGGGAACGGGTTGAGGCACGTTGCACCATTGATGTTGTCATTCGAGGTGTGTTTGTTGAGGTTCATGATCTCTCCCGTATGCATGTTAAGCTTACAGAATAAACTTATTGTTGTCCAATACTATTTTTGAGCTAAGTTAATACTTTTAAGGTATTAATCAAATAATGGAGCTTCGACAGCTACAATACTTTCTAGCTGTGGCGGAAGAGCTGAATTTTGGTCGGGCAGCCGCACGGCTTGGGATCGCCCAGCCACCACTTAGCCGACAGATCCGTCAGCTTGAGCAGGAATTAGGCGTAGAACTTTTTCGTCGCACCAAGCGCCGAGTTGAGCTAACTGAAGCCGGAATAGCATTTGTAGAAGAGGTACGCCAAATACTGGCACAGGTTGAACAAGGGGTGCTGGTGGCACAACGAGCCAGTCGTGGTGAAATCGGTCGGCTTGTTGTCGGATTTGAGGGTTCTTCTACCTATGACGTGATTCCAATGTCATTAAAGGTTTACCGAGAGCGCTTTCCAGAAGTCGATCTTGCCGTGTATGCAATGACTACAGAGGAGCAGATCCAGGCTCTACTTGAAGGTCGCATTGGTATCGGCTTTGTTGTATCTCCCATCAATGATAAAAGACTGGCTATCGAGACTATCTTGCGCGAATCCCTAATTTTAGCAATACCTGAAAACCATCCTCTAGCAACCCGGACCTCGGTACGGGCGCGGGAACTGGAAAGTGAACCTTTTATCACATTCCAACGCGATCGCGGCTGTGGACTATATGACCAAGTAATCGCAGTTTGCCAACGCGCCAACTTCAGCCCTAGAATCATTCAAGAAGCCGACGAGATGCAAGTCATATTGGGTTTTGTAGCGGCAGGGCTGGGAGTGACCTTATTATCTGCCTCTGTTGTACAGTTTCAACGACCGGGGGTAGTTTATCGGATGTTGCAACCATCTACGCCAAAAGTTTCCTTAGCTTTGGCTTGGCGGCGTGACCTTACATCGGCTGCATTACAAGCTTTTATTGAAGTAGTTAGGGAATGTGCAAGATGAGGCTAGCACTGCAAATAGCATTGTACGAATTGCTGTCGTATTTGAAAGTGTCAGAACTGGGATCTCAAGTCTTTATTCTCAATAATATTGAGAAAAATCTCAAGAAACCTAACGAAGAATTTAAGTCTTTAGGAAAAGATGTGAAGTCGAATTCTCAATAAGAAATAGTGAGATCTCAGTTCTGACACTTTCCAAATTATGGGCTTCTTTACCAGAGATTTATCAACAATCTGCCTTCGTCTATACAGATTTTTGGCAAGCTTATACAACAGTTATTCCCGTAAAACGCCACCGAGCTGTTGGTAAAGAAACAGGTCTCACTAATCGGATTGAAAGGTTAAATAATACCTTGAGACAGCGGGTTTCTCGATTGGTAAGAGCAAGTCTATCATTTTCCAAAAAACTTAACAATCACATTGGAGCGATTTGGTACTTCATTCATGGCTACAATGCAGAGTTAGACAGGATTTGAGCTTCACCACTACTTCCATATCACTACCGATTTGAGCTTCACCACTACTTCCATATCACTACCCGATTGAGGAGCTATTCTTGCTGTAACCTACAGCTCAACAGTCACGGTGTACTATATGTAATGTTCTCCACTCCAAGTTCAACTAATCTTCAGTTTATGCCTCTCGATCGACAACGCTACCCCCAAAACTGGAACCAAATTGCCTTGAGTGTTAAACAAGCAGCCTCTTGGCGTTGTCAGCATTGCAAACAACAGTGTTTGCGTCCTGGAGAAAAACCTGACTCGCTTGCTCGTTCTGAGTGGACGCTCGTCACTCTCTCGGTGCATCATGCTAATTTCACTCCAGAAGATAACCAACCGGAGAATCTGATTCCGCTATGTACCCCATGCCATCTATCGCTGCACGCAGTAGCCAGACGTAAAAATGTTTCACCTGGGCAACTGTCTTTGTGGTAGTGTCAGCAAGCATCGGGATGCCACTTGCTAGGTAAGGTAGCAAAACTTTAATGCTTTTTAAAGCGTAACAATCTTGCTCCTGTTCTAGCTTCAGCTCTGCGAGAGCGAAACTGCTGTAACAATTGCTAGCAGAAAGTACTATCTCGACATGTTAGTTTTGCTAGTTTTGCTTTTTCCCTCTAGCTCCTCGTGATGTCGGACTGCGCCTTGTTGCACCACCAGAAGACTTGCGCATAGTAGAAGCAGTGTTAGAAGAGCTGCGTTTGGCTGGTGGTTGGGCAGTAGTTTCTGGCTCTGGTTCGTCGGAGCGCTCTTCGGGTCTGGCTGGGGGTGTTTCGGGTGATGCTTCGGGCTGCGATTTCTGTTTTGTTGCCGCCTGACTCGCAGTTTTGCCACGGGTAGCTGGCTTTGAAGTTTTGGCGGTCGTCTTACCAATTGATGCAGATTTGGCAGTAGTCTCCGGCTCTACTATTGATTGTGGAGTCGCTTCTGGTTCTACTGTTGGTGCAGAGGATGTTTCAGGTAAGGCGACAGGCTGCGATCGCTGTTTTGTCTTCGCTCTCGTCGCAGTCTTGCCACTTTTGGCAGGCTGGGAAGTTTTGGCAGTCTTGGCAGTCATCTTACCTTTAGAAACAGATTTAGTAGTAGCTGCTGGCTGTACTGTCATAACTTCCGCCTCTGTGCTTAGCTGAGTAGACGGTTGGCTGGTCTGTTTTGGCTTGTCTTTGGATTTTGATGTTGCAGTTACACTTGGCTGTTTCTTGGCTGGGCGCTGTGCTGTCGTCTTTGCAGAATCCGTGCGCTTTTGTGTAGTTGAGGCATCAGACTTACTCTTTGGCTTCAATGCAGAGCGATCGCCCGATGATGAGATTTCTGGTTCGTCTTTTGGAGTGAGTGGTTGTAACTCAACGGCGAATGCACCTTTGGTTTCGGCAGTGACGATCGCAACTACCATTTCTGTTTCGCGCTCGTGCTGCTCGAAAAGGGTTTCGAGGTCGGGTAGTCCCATTTGTCTAGCTATGCGCTTAATCTGATTCGACTTGAGAAATCTCGCCTCCATCTGTGCGACTTCACCAGTTAGGTAGTAGTTGACTACCAACACTCCCGCTTCTTGCTCTTGTGCCATTTCTCGGTAATATTTGCTTAAGCTCTGTAGGTCGGCACTGACTAACTGCTTTAATTGCTGCAACTCATCCATCAAAAAATCGACTCAATCCCAGAAATTTTCCTCTACCATCTACAATAACTGCCGATTTCACACTTTCACTCTCGTCCAAAAAAAAGTTAATGGAACGAGCTATCAATTTTCGTCATTGAGGGAACAAGGGTACGATTTTAGCAATAGGTCACAACTGTGACCGACAAAGGAAGCAAATGTATCAACGGGCTAGTTAGTCAACTTTTCCATCGCAGAAGATGTAATTCGTTTTCAGTCGCAATTTTATGAGACAATGCGAACTTTACTAGGAGAGTGTATGGCTGCTGCTTATATCCAAGACGAAACTGAGTTTAATACGCTACTAAAAACTGAGCCAGTGCTTGTCGTAGACTGTACAGCTACTTGGTGTGGACCTTGCAAACTGATTGCTCCTTTAATCGACCAATTGGCACAGGAGTATGGCGATCGCGCTCGGGTCTTGAAGCTAGACTTAGATGCTAACCAACCGATTGCCAAACGATTTAGTATTCGCAGTATTCCGGCTGTGATGCTGTTCAAGCAAGGCGAATTGGTAGAAACGCTCGTCGGTGTTAAACCTTACGAAGAATTCAGCAGTGCTGTGGCTAAGTATTTGACTGAATGACTATTGTTCAGCGCACTCATGAGGGTTGCATCGTCTTGATGATGAGTGGTGCTATTTGTTTGGAGTTGTTAGAAGAGCGATAACTTCGTTCAGCTAAACGCTGCGCTACACTTCGTGAACGCTAACGCGCTCTGACTAGCTATTTTCTTCACCTGCATCGACTTGCAGTTGTTGACAAAGGATGGTGTCAGCAGGAATAGCGCTTAACCGTTTTAGCAGAGTGAATCTTTAGCTGCACGTCTTTTACTGCCTCAAATAGCAAGTGCTGTCCGAGAAATACGACTCGCTCCAAATACCAGTGAGGAATATTTGTAATCCGAGCAATTTGAATTGAACTAGTTGCGTTCTTGTATTGACATAAAATACGCTGTTGGTAGCGTCGGGTAATGAATCTACAATTTGAGTCATAGTTTTACCTCTTGGCGACAACAGCAAAACAAGCTTGACTCAACTTAACTTAATGTGAGTCAATGCGCCACGGGTGCCATAAACAAGCACTTTAGTTTCACCCGCTCGTTAGATAATTCGAGAATTTCTTGACTATTGAGTATTACCCTAGTTTCAGCTTCACTGAGCGCGATCCCGCCGCCACCGCTTCTGAGCTTCAAAACAAGCTACCATTGCCGACTATTGATGTGCTTCCATATAGGCACGGAGCAATTGATTGATCTGCGTTTGATAGCCCCGCCCTTGAGACTTAAACCATTTTAGTACATCGCTATCAATGCGAAGTGTCACCTGAGTTTTGACTTTGGCAACAGATAAACCCCGTCGCACTACTGCCTTAGCAAACATTTCTGGCGTGATCTCTGGGCAATCCGATAGATCGATATCTTCATCGGTCATTGTATCCAATCGTTGCCAATCAGTTTGAGAGTTGCTCGAAGTAGATTCGTCGTTCATATTTCGTCGCTTTTCTAGCAGAAATAATTCGGGTACAATCCTGGCGCTCGGTATGAACAACAGCAATGACTCGCCCTTGCAACAAACCGAGTGTGATAAAACGCTGTTCCCCATAACTGTAACGGTCATCCTCAACTGTTAAAGTATCTCCATCGAATACATCTGGGATGTCAAGAAAATCAATGCCGTGCTTGCGAAGATTGGCAAGACGTTTTGCTTCATCCCATTCGTATTCCATGAGCGAACGACAGTTACAATTTCCTATTGTAGTTACAAATTGTCGTTACAGCTACCCATGTTTAACAACTTCGTTCCTCAACGATCCGGTAGCAACTTCAAACCACTGCCTCACCCGATGATTCGCAACATAACAATCGCGTACCTGAAAGTCTCAGTTCATCACAGCATCGATGGAAGAACCAGAGGTGACAGAGTAGTTACCAGATCAAGTGAAGCGCTGTATAATTATTGCCGTCTTTCTTGACTACTAGTTGTCAGAGGATTTCGGAATTTTCACTCATGCAGATGCTTGCTGTTCTCGCTCTAACTTCGGGCGCGATTGCTTGACGTATTGCTTCATCTAAAGATTTTTCTAGCGGCAAAACAATAGATTTGCCTTGCAGTTCCCTGTAAAGACCACTAAATTTGCCTTTAACTCTTGGTTATTCTATTAGAGTAAATTGACGACAATCCTTCCGAGTTGGTTATCTAGGTTAAGCAACTTCATCTTTTAAGAGTTCAGTCTTTACTGCTTCTGTTATGACTTTACGCAACCACCTACCACGCTCTGTGGTCGGAAGCTTGTTTAGAGCATTCTCAACTTCCAAAGATACTTTCACTCCTATCACTTTCCTAGAAAGTGCTTCATCTCCTTCCGGTTTAAATTGAGTATCTTTTTGAGTACGTTTTGCCACTAATCATCACCTCCAGTCCTAGTTTACTAGGTTTTTTGGAAAATGACAAAATAAAAAATTGCCCCAAAAAAGGTTGCAGTACCTGGTTAACCAGGTTATACTAGTATTAGTTTGAGTTGAGAAGCGGTTAGTTCTCTAGAGTTGGAAGCCTGAAAACTAACCGCTTGCTATCCCTTTACAAAAAAGGAAGATTTATTATGGCATATCTTACCGCACCGGATGCAATCAGTGCGAAGCAGTCGTATCGCTACTACGTCGATTTAGTCAGCGTTCAGCGCGACTACCAAGGCGTACCAGAGTTTACCAGAACGATTGATGTGGTAGTGACGCAGCCAAGCAAAGAAGCGATCGTATCTTTGGTAGCAGCCTGTAGCTGGTTGAAGGGCTACGAAGTCATCTCCTACAACGAACTCAGCTTCCAGGAAGCGCCGTTCTAAATCAAATCGGTTTGGAGCTGACTGCTTCAAGCTTTAATTTTGTAGGAGAAAACTATGAGTCACATACCAACTCACAAAGACTTATCAACGCTGGCGATCGCTCCTCATCTCAAAATCGACACGATTGATGACTTACAACGCTTAGGCGAAATCCTGTCTCGCTCTGGCTTCTTTGAGGACTGCAAACAAGCGGCCCAAGCAGTGGTGAAGATTTTAGCAGGTGCGGAGCTAGGCTTTCCAGCTTTTTCTTCCATGTGTAGAATATTCATCATCAAAGGAAAACCAGCTATCGGGGCAAATTTGATGGCGGCAGCAGTCAAAAGAAGTAGTCGCTACGATTATCGAGTTGTTGAGTTAAGCGATCGCGTTTGCAAGATTACCTTTTTTGATGCTGGGCGAGAAATCGGCGTAAGTGAGTTTAGCGCGGCTGACGCACAAAAAGCTGGAACCCAAAATATGGGGAAGTTTGCGAGAAATATGCTATTCGCACGGGCAATGAGCAATGGCTGTCGTTGGTTCGTGCCGGATATCTTTTTGGGTGCAGCAGTATACACGCCCGAAGAACTAGGAGCAACAGTGGATGAGGATGGAAATGTTATCGAGGTTTCGCCATCACCTCCCTTAACCGGGCTGCCATCAAACCAAAAAGAGATTTATCGCTCCTGGCGCTCGCCTAG
This sequence comes from Chroococcidiopsis cubana SAG 39.79, assembly GCF_003991895.1. NCBI lineage: Bacteria > Bacillati > Cyanobacteriota > Cyanophyceae > Chroococcidiopsidales > Chroococcidiopsidaceae > Chroococcidiopsis > Chroococcidiopsis cubana. The sequence goes on along the minus strand of NZ_RSCK01000097.1, from coordinate 802 downwards.
CGATGCACTCTTATGGGCGAGAGAATGCTTGCCGCATCTAACTGTTGAGGAAATCCAAGCCCAATTTGAAACACTAGATGCACCACCAGGAAGGAAAGCACCTGCTTGGATAGCCAAAGTCAACGAATTAAAGCAAGTTTACATGACTAGTGGCAAGCATTCACCCGCCCAACCGTCTGCATAAGAATCTAGGCTCTTGCAGTTGCAGGAGCCTTTTATTGGGAAGAAAAATAATGATCGCAACCGAGCAGAAAACCAAGCAGAATTTCGAGAGCTTCTGGGACGTGTTAGACCGCCTAGATGATTTTGGACTCAGTCCCAACCAATTTCGCGTCTACTGTCACCTGTTCAAGAACGCAGTAGATGGCAAAGTTTCAGAATCAAGCGAAAGCATAGCTCAAGTTTGTAGGTTAACCCGCATTACAGTGCTACGGGTACTGTCGCAGTTGGCACAGATGAATTTAATCGAGTGCGATCGCGCTGCTGGAAAGAAATCGGTGTTTTATCTGATGCCCTATTCGTGTTGGCGCTCCCTTGCACCCAAAGAAAAGAAACAGGCGATCGCGCAGCCCAGTAAAGTTGTCCAATTGAGAGTTAGCGATACTAGTCAACTCTTCTCTGATACCTGTTCATCAGATTTACCTGTTAACGAGATTTACACCCAGCAGGGCAGACAAGAACCCTTTAGGGGTTCTTGTCTGCCTCCTGCCGTGCAACCAGTTAACGAAATTGACCTGTCAAATCCCTTTACTGGTTCTCTAGACGGAAAGTTAGCAGCTGCCAGAGAGCGGGGATGGCGCGA